>NZ_JBDMZG010000161.1:0-10563 GCF_039769035.1 Pacificibacter sp. | reverse complement strand
GCTCGCCATTTTTCATCACAACATAGCCGAGCGCAGGATCTCCGCCAAACTGCGTGAACCCCAAAGTTTCGTAAAACGCCTTGGACACTCCAAGATCTTTCACACTCAAACTGACGGAAAAGGTGCCCAAATTCATGGTTCGCTCCTACTGTTGGGTCATGTCCCAAGCAGAGTTTCACGAACTGGACGTATCGCAAAGGAAAAACGCGGGCACCACTGTGATGCCCGCGCCTACAATCATTCTGAGGTTTCAATCACCATCAACTCACGCTCAGACGCGCCGCGCGCAAAATCAAGCGCTTCTTGATATTCAGGTGAATGGTAACAGGCCACAGCCGTGTCCACGTCGGGGAATTTCGCCACAACATTGCGCGGGCGTTCACGGCCCTCAAGTTGGACAAAACGCGCTGCACGGGCGATGAATTCGCCACCGTGTTTGGCAATCGCAGGGCCTGCAAGGGCTGCGTATTTGCCATAAGCTTCCTCGTCCGTCACAGTGACATTGGCAATCCAAAGTGCGCCCATGTTTAGCCCTCCAAGACTTTTGTTGCGGCTGCAATCGCGTCATCCGCGCCAGAAATATCCTTGCCGCCGCCCTGCGCCATGGATGGGCGACCACCGCCGCCTTTGCCACCAAGTGGTGTCACAGCAGCTTTCAAAATGTCGACCGCAGACACGGTATCTGTCAAATCGTCGGTCACGCCCGTAGCGATAGCAACTTTGCCGTCATCATCAGAAATCAACAGTACAACGCCAGAGCCAAGGTTGTCTTTATGCGCATCAATGAGACCACGCAGGTCTTTGCCGCTCACACCAGACAAGACTTGCGCGATGAACTTAACGCCATTGATTTCAAAAGCTTCCGCAGCGCCTTCGCCAGACATCGCCAGTTCTTTTTTCAGATTGGCAACTTCTTGTTCCAAACGTTTGCGCTCTTCCGACAAGGATTTCACCTTGTCGATCACGCCACCAATCGGCGTTTTCAACAGGGCTGCGATTTGCACACCGCGATCTGCCTCGGCCGCCAAGTGGTCCAAAGCCGCCTGACCAGTCAAAGCCTCGATCCGGCGCACACCAGCGGAGGACGCTTGATCGCCAAGCACCACACAAGCCCCGATATCGCCCGTACGTTCAACATGAATACCGCCACAAAGCTCAAGCGAATAGGTTTTGCCATCAAGGCCCTTGCCAGTGTCAGCCATGCCCATGGACACTACGCGCACTTCGTCGCCGTATTTTTCACCAAACTGCGCCTGCGCACCGATGGCGCGCGCGTCGTCTGGCGTCATAATACGGGTTTCAACCGGCGTGTTTTGGCGAATGTACGTGTTCACATCCCCTTGGACTTTCGACAGTTCTTCAGCTGTCAGACCTTTGTTGTGCGAGAAATCGAAGCGCAAACGATCTGGCGCGTTCAAAGAGCCGCGCTGCGCCACGTGATCGCCCAAAGCAACCCGCAGGGCCTCGTGCAATAGGTGCGTGGCAGAGTGGTTGGCGCGGATCGTCGCGCGGCGGGTGCCGTCAACGACCAATTCAGACGCCTCACCCACTGTGATCGTGCCCGCTGTGACGGTCGCCATGTGAATGAACACACCCGCAACCTTTTTCGTGTCGGTGATATTGGCCACGCCATTTGACGTGCGGATCACACCAGTGTCGCCAACCTGACCACCGCTTTCGCCGTAGAATGGCGTTTGGTTGACAACGATGGACACCTCTTCGCCAGCTTTGGCCGCCGTCGTGATGTCAGACCCTGCAACAAGTGCCAAGACCTGACCTTCGGCCGTTTCCGTGTCGTAGCCCAAGAATTCAGTCACGCCATGTTCTTCGGCGATCTCGAACCAGATGGTCGCATCTGCTGTCGCACCTGAACCGGACCAAGCCGCGCGGGCTTTGGCCTTTTGTTCTGCCATAGCGGCATCAAAGCCATCGGTATCGACCTCAAGCCCCTTTTCACGCAGAGCGTCTTGGGTCAAATCGAGCGGGAAGCCGTAAGTGTCGTAGAGTTTGAACGCGGATTCACCAGGCAGTTTTGAACCCTCAGGCAAGCCGCCAAGCTCATCTTCCAGCAAACGCAAACCACGGTCGAGCGTTGTTTTAAAACGGGTTTCTTCCAGTTTCAGCGTCTCTTCGATCATCGCCTGACCTTGGCGCAGCTCTGGGTAGGCCTCGCCCATTTGGGTCACAAGTGCAGGCACCAATTGGTGCATCACTGGATCTTTTGCGCCCAAAAGATGCGCGTGACGCATGGCGCGGCGCATGATGCGACGCAGCACATAGCCGCGGCCCTCGTTGGACGGCATCACACCATCAGCGATCAAGAAAGAGGTTGAGCGCAAGTGATCCGCAATCACACGGTGATGGACGTTTTTGTCACCGAATGGATCAGAATTCGTGGCGTGGGCGGAGGCCTCGATCAAAGCCTTCATCATATCGGTGTCGTAGTTGTCGTGGCTGCCTTGCAGCAATGCAGAAATCCGCTCCAGCCCCATGCCTGTGTCGATGGACTGCATGTCCAGATCGATCATAGAGCCGTCAGCGAACTTTTCGTTCTGCATGAACACAAGGTTCCAAATCTCGATGAAACGATCGCCGTCTTCTTCAGGAGAACCGGGAGGGCCACCCCAGATGTGGTCGCCGTGATCATAGAAAATCTCGGTGCACGGACCACAAGGGCCAGTGTCGCCCATCTGCCAAAAGTTGTCAGACGTGGCGATGCGAATGATGCGATCTTCGGGCACGCCAAGTTTTTTCCAGATGCCGTAAGCTTCGTCATCGGTGTGATAGACAGTGACAGACAGCTTTTCTTTCGGGATTTGGTAAACATCAGTGATCAAGGTCCACGCATGGGCGATGGCTTGTTCTTTGAAGTAATCGCCAAAGGAAAAGTTGCCGAGCATCTCGAAAAACGTGTGGTGACGCGCAGTGTAGCCAACGTTGTCGAGGTCATTGTGCTTGCCGCCAGCGCGCACACATTTTTGCGCCGATGTCGCCCGCACGTAATCGCGTTTTTCCACGCCGGTGAAACAGTTCTTAAACTGCACCATCCCAGAGTTGGTAAACATCAAGGTTGGGTCATTGCGCGGCACCAAAGGGGAGCTGTCCACGACGGTGTGATCGTTTTTCTCAAAGTAGTTCAGAAAAGTGGAGCGAATTTCGTTGACGCTGGGCATATTGGGATCTTCCGGCAGGCTAGATTGCGGTTGTTCCCAAAGGGTTTACCCAAGCCATCGCGGGCTGTCCATGGCAAGCTGCACCGGACAGGCCAAATGCCAAAATAATAGGGCCGCAACACGGATGTCACGGCCCTTTTCAACCAATTTCAGCGAACTCTATTCGTCGTCAAGCACGTCAGATTTGTCATCCAGTTTGCCCGCGGCCACATCCATGTCGAAATCAAGGCCATGGGACGCACGGATCTTGTCTTCGATTTCGAGCGCCATATGCGGATTATCGCGCAGATACTTCTTAGCGTTCTCACGCCCCTGCCCGATGCGTTCGTCACCGTAGGAATACCACGAGCCGGACTTGTCAACGACGCCTCCTTTGACGCCCAGATCCAAAAGCTCACCCGTTTTCGAGATGCCTTGGCCGTACATGATGTCGAACTCAACAATTTTGAACGGTGGAGCCACTTTATTTTTAACCACTTTCACGCGGGTTTCATTGCCAACAATTTCATCACGATCTTTGATCGATCCAATGCGGCGAATATCCAAACGCACGGAAGAATAGAATTTCAAAGCGTTGCCGCCAGATGTGGTCTCAGGTGAACCAAACATCACGCCAATTTTCATTCGAATTTGGTTGATGAAAATCACTGTACAGCCTGATCGGTTGATGGAGCCCGTCAATTTACGCATCGCTTGTGACATCAAACGTGCTTGCACACCAACAGAGCTGTCGCCCATGTCACCTTCGAGTTCTGATTTTGGCGTCAAAGCTGCAACAGAGTCGACCACAACCATGGACACAGCACCAGAACGCACCAAAGTGTCCACGATTTCAAGACCTTGCTCACCAGTGTCCGGCTGAGAAATAAGAAGTTCATCTAGGTCGACACCAAGCTTTTTGGCGTAAATCGGATCGAGCGCGTGCTCGGCATCAACAAACGCACAAACGCCGCCTTTTTTCTGCTCTTCGGCAATACAATGCAGTGTGAGCGTCGTCTTACCGGAGCTTTCAGGACCGTAAATTTCAACGATACGCCCTTTTGGAATGCCACCAATCCCAAGCGCGATATCAAGCCCCAAGGAGCCAGTGGAGGTGGATTCAATTTCTTGGGCGGGATTGTCCGCACCCATTTTCATGATGGACCCTTTGCCAAACTGACGCTCGATTTGAGCCAGTGCGCTGTCGAGTGCTTTTTGCTTATCGTTGTCTTTTTTGGTCATTTTCACCGCCGTCGCCATTGTTCAATTCCTTATCACACACCCAAGAACTGGCGGCAACGATTGCCTGCACGTCGCTCAACGGGGGTTTCTATGTTCGCCTGTTGTTCTTGTCTATTTTTATGGGACCAAAAGGAGAACAAATCAATTCATTTTTCTTAAAATCCATAATTATTTGTAGTGGTTAATAAATGGTTTTTGATTGCTATGGCTGTGTCAGACTTTGCGTATTGAGGCAGAAAATCATCGCAATATATTGTTTTAAAATAACTTTAAGCCAAATCATATCTGCCAAGAATTGCACAACGCCTACTGCAATTGCTGTTGAACTGTCGCGGTCAACTCGGACAAGGAAAACGGTTTTGGCAAGAACACGGAGTTGGTAATGCGGGCTTGTTGCTCAGAAAAATGATCTTCCGCATAGCCTGAAACAAACACCACCTTCACGTCCGGACGCTGATCAAGGGCTTTCGAGACCCATGTTGGCCCATCCATGCCGGGCATAATCACGTCACTGACGAACAAATCCACATCAAGTTCTGGATCATCAAGCGTTTCCAAAGCTTCTTCGGCGCACTCCGCCTCGATCACGGTGTAGCCACGCATGCGTAAAGCCCGCGATGCAAAGGCGCGCACTGGCGCTTCGTCTTCGACCAGTAAAATGACGCCAGATCGACGGTCCGCTTGGTTTTCAATAGGGCTTGCGATGGCGACAGGTGCCTCAACAGGCGCGACTTGTGCTGTATGCGCGGGTAGATAGATCGAAAACGACGTGCCAGACCCGACCACAGAATCAACGAATATAAATCCACCCGTTTGTTTGATAATGCCGTAAGCCGTCGACAGGCCTAGCCCGGTGCCCTCGCCCGTGCGCTTGGTCGTGAAAAACGGCTCAAAGATCTTTTGCAACCGGTCTGGCGGAATGCCGACACCTTGGTCGGACACGTTCACCACCACGTATTCGCCAGCGGGCACAGTTGCGCGATCGCGCGCCATGGGGGCTGTCAGCAGTTCATTGCGGGTTTCAATCTTGATTTCGCCCCCCGCAGTCATGGCGTCCCGCGCATTCACCACAAGGTTCATCACAACTTGCTCGAGCTGGCGCTTGTCAACGCGAATGGGCAGCAAGTCCGCATCATGTGTCAGCGTGAGCGACACTTTTTCCCCAACAAGTCGGTTCAAAAGATGGGTCAAATCCGCAAGCGTATCGCGCATATCAATGACTTCAGGTTTGAGGGTCTGCTTGCGCGAAAAGGCTAAGAGCTGCCCCACCAAAGAAGCCGCACGGTTGGCATTTTGATGGATCTGCACAAGGTCACCATAATCTGTATCGCCGCGATCATGGCGCAGCAACAACAAGTCACAATGCCCTGAAATTGCAGTCAATAAGTTATTGAAATCATGGGCGACACCACCAGCAAGTTGTCCAATCGCTTGCATCTTTTGGCTTTGTACAAATTGTGCTTCCAAAGATTTAAGCTCAGTGGCGTCGGACAAAACGGCAATAAGTTCGAGCGCTTCTAACCCTTCAACCTTATTGAGCGAGACTTGCAAAAACGTATCGCTCGCGGACTTAGACGCCCGCACAAATTCCGGTTTTTGCACCCGCCCTTGCGCAACCTCTGAGACCCAATCGACAACAGATCGACCGAGACCTTCTACAACATCACCAAGATTCAAATCACTGGTGCTCTCCACCGACAGAATGTCACGCGCAGGTCGGTTTGACTGGGTGATCGTTCCATCAAGAGACACCCGCAGCAAAGCCACGGGCAAAGCATCAAAAGCGTCCCAATCATTCACATCAGGGGACTTTTCGGGCAGGAAATAGATCTCTCTTTGGCCAGAAGCCGCATCAAACATGGCCACGCGGGCGTGAATACTGCCCGACACGCCCGCCAACATGTGCAGATCCCCGTGGCGCAAAGGCAGATCAGTGACGATCCGGTCCAATTGGGTCGCGTTATGCCCGACAATGCGCCGCAAAGCATCATTCATCACGTCGACAGTGCCGGTTTTGGACAGGGTTAACATTGGCAGAGCGATGTCACGCGCCGCAGGTCTATGCATGCGTCCAACAGTGTTTTCAAGGCGCCATAAAAACCCTTCTCCATCAAGCAGGTGTACTGACAACCGCAGGTGACCGTTGCGTGTCGCCACATCCTCATGCGCCGCCCCGATGGCCATCGCGCGCGATTGCAGACGTGAAAGCGTGGCACTGGGAGATGCAAAAAGCGTTTCAAGCGCCGTAAGCAACGGCTGCCCGCCGCGCCCACCGAACTGCTCAATCGCGGCTGCGTTTTCATATCCGACGACACCGTCTGCATCGGTTGTGAAACACGGGGCAGCGTCATAGGCCATGAATTTGGACATGGATTTATGTGTCCGCCTGCGTGCCTTTGCGGCATGCCACGCAGTCAATCCAACGACAACAGCTGCCCAAAGCAGCACGAACCCAACCAAGAAAGACGGTAGCGCAACCTTGGACTGCGGGATCGCAACGGCCACGGCACACAGGCCAAGACCGCCCACCCCAATCGCAAAGGCATTGGGTGACAGCAATTGTGTAAGTTTTGTAAATTTATACGTCTGAAATACTGCGCCCATAATCAAGCCCCCTTGGCGTGCAACGCACGCCAGACATGTTGGCCCCTACCATGCGCGCAAATTGGTTAACGGCACTTTAAGGAGTGTTTCAAACACGGTAGCGGAAAAGATGCTTTCGGTAAAGTTGCGCGCAAAACAATTGGTATCGTTAAGGTTGTACTTGCGCTTTTTTGGTCATAACAGCCACATAAAACCCATCGCCACCCTCAAGCGGCGTGATAAGACGGTCATGAGTCAGCTCAAACTCAGGATGGCGCGCCAAGAATGCGCTGACTTGCAGGCTGTTTTCGACCTCAAACAACGAACAGGTCGCATAGGCCAAAGCGCCACCAACGGCCACGCGCGGCGCAACATCGTCAAGGATGCGCGCTTGCAATGCGGTCAGATCCTCCAAACGGGTGTCTTGCAACATCCATTTGGCCTGCGGTGCACGGGCCCACGAGCCGGACCCCGAACATGGCGCATCGCACAAAATGAGATCATAATCCGTCGCAAGTTCACTCAGGCGCGCGGTGGTGATCGACGCGCCCGCCCGTGATGCGCGCGGTGCGATATCTTGCATTCGTGCTGCATCGATATCATGTGCGGTCATGTCCACATCTGCTTGGGCTGCCATGGCCAAAGCCTTGCCGCCGCCACCTGCGCAATAGTCCAAAACCTTCATGCCGTCTTTCAGGTCCAGCGCATCAATAATCGCTTGAGAACCAGCGTCTTGCAGCTCAACCAAGCCTGTCAAATAGGCCTGAGAGCGGGCAACCGCACGCGCGCCTTGGGTGACTTTCAAAGCAGTCTCAGACAAAGGGTGCAGTTCCGTTTCAATCGAATCCGCTAAAAGCGCATCTTGTGCCTCGGCGATTGACGCTTTGGCCAGATTCACCCGCAAAAACACCGGCGCACGGCTGCGCGCTGTTTCCAAAACGGCATCTGTGTCACCGCCCAAGGCTGCCTCATACAAAGGCAAAATCCAATCAGGGCAATCCAGACGCACGGCACGTGGGGCATCCGCAAGATCTGGCAAATCCGTTTCTTCATCCGTCAAAGCCGCTGGTGCAAACCGCGCATCCCCAAACACAGTGTCTAGGTCCGTGCCCGCATCACGCAGCATACCAATCAACAATTGACGCCCAGTTGGCGCTGCGCCGGTGTCGTCATCTGTGGAGCGCCCGCCTGCGCCGCCCAGCCATGAAAAGGACCGCAAGCACCGCAGCGCGTCGAACACATGATCGCGAATGGCTGCGCGATCTTTCGACCCCGCATAGCGATTGCCGCGCGCCCATGAGGTCAAAACGCGCTCAGCGCTTTCGCCCGCCATCACAGCATCAAGAATGTCGATTGCAGCAGAAATACGAGCAACAGGGGTCATGCGGAATATCCATTCAATGAGAGCGGCAGAAATGAAAACGGGGGCCGAAGCCCCCGCGTGTTTGTTAACCGATGCGGTAGTTCGGGCTTTCGCGCGTTATCTGCACATCGTGGACGTGGCTTTCTTTGAGCCCTGCCCCCGTGATTTTCACGAAGTTGCAGTTCGTGCGCATCTCCGCCACGGTCGCACAGCCGGTGTAGCCCATGGCCGCACGCAAACCGCCAACAAGTTGGTGGATCACCGCACCCGCGCCGCCTTTGTAGGCCACTTGGCCCTCGATACCTTCTGGCACCAATTTGTCAGAGGCTGCGTCTTTTTGGAAATACCGATCCGCAGAGCCGCGTGCCATAGCGCCCAGAGAGCCCATGCCACGGTAGGCTTTGAAAGAACGACCTTGGTACAAGATCACTTCGCCGGGGCTCTCATCTGTGCCCGCGATCATTGATCCAACCATGGCCACAGAAGCGCCAGCCGCGATGGCTTTGGCGAAATCGCCAGAGAACTTGATGCCGCCATCCGCAATCACAGGAATGTCCCCTGCCGCTTTGGCGCAATCCATAATGGCGGTCAGCTGTGGAACACCAACACCAGCGACCATACGCGTGGTACAGATGGAACCAGGTCCAATGCCCACTTTGACAGCATCCGCGCCAGCACCGATAAGGGCTTTCGTCGCCTCACCTGTGGCCACGTTGCCTGCGATGATTTGAACCTTGTCGCCAAAGGCATTCTTCGCGCGCGCCACGGCGTCGATCACGCCTTGGGAATGACCGTGGGCTGTGTCGATAACGATCATGTCGACGCCCGCATCGACCAAAGCTTCCGAACGTTCAAAGCCGCTGTCGCCCACGGATGTCGCCGCAGCCACACGCAAACGACCAAGGTCATCTTTGCAGGCGGATGGGTTCAACACAGCGGTCTCGGTGTCTTTGAGGGTCAAAAGACCTGTCAGTTTGCCGTCATTGTCGGTGACCAACAGTTTTTCGATCCGACGCGCTTTCATCAAGGAAATCGCCTCATCGCGGTCCGCAGGTTCGTGCAAGATCGCGAGGTCTTTGGTGGTCATCACTTGTGACACGGGCATGTCAGGCGATGTGGCAAAGCGCATATCGCGGTTGGTGACGATGCCCACAACGCGGCCAGAGCCGTCAACAACTGGGAAACCGGTGAAATTATAACGATCACAAAGCTCTTGCGCGTCTGCGATGGTTTGATCAGCTGTCAAAGTGATCGGGTTGTACACGATCCCGCTTTCGAAACGTTTGACGCGGCGGACCTCTTCGGCCTGTTCCAGCACGTTGAGGTTTTTGTGAATAACCCCCATGCCGCCCATCTGTGCGATGGCAATCGCCATGCGGGCTTCAGTCACTGTGTCCATAGCGGAGGACAAAAGCGGTATATTCAATTTAATCGATTTGGTCACATAGGTCGATGTGTCGGCCGTTGTCGGCATAACGCTGGACGCTGCTGGTACAAGCAAAACATCATCGAAAGTGAGGGCCTCACGAATCTCCATCGGTCTCTCCACGGGTGATACGGTTTGGCACGTTTATCTGTCATGGAATGAAAGGATTGCAAAGTGGAAATTGCGGCCTTTAGGATCAAAGCCGCAATATTTACCTCAAATTTATGTGTGCAACCTAAACAGTAGAGGCATTGGTCAGTTTCGACAATGTGCCCTTCATCCACAGCTGCATCACTTTGTATGCGATATAGCCCACCGCCAACGTGGCAAAAACCAATTCCAAGCCACCCACGATTTGAAACGGCAGAGGGTGCACGCTGGCCACGGCCAACATCAAATTGGCAAAGGCAGCAAGCGGAAAGGTAAAGCCGCCCCACATAGGTGAAAAGCCACTTTGGGTGAGATACCGCGCGCCGAAAATGGCGACGACAAAGACCGTGATGCCCAGCCAGCCAAACGCCAAAGCAACACTGTCATAGCCCAACAAAACCGACACGATGCCAAACAAAGACACAGGCGCCAAATGGATGGCCAGTAAAGGCCGCAAAGGCGCAGGCACGCCCGCGCGCATGAATTGCAACGCTGAAATCAGCCAAATCGCGGCAGCAATCGGCAAGGTGGTGGCATAGATCAGCGCACTCAGTTCAACCCAGCCCAAAGGCACAGCCGCCACAGGCGCGATGATGAAACCAACAAAGCTTAGATGCCACACAGGGGTGACGCGGCGCTGCTCAGCT
>NZ_JBDMZG010000160.1:0-8929 GCF_039769035.1 Pacificibacter sp. | reverse complement strand
TTTCGTTGCATGTCCTTGAACGCTGGGTGTCGCTTTATGTCCAAGGCGCGCTGTGACGGTGTCACGTAGCGCCAGACCCGATGCACGCCTTCAAAGCTTATATAAATCTGACCGTTGGGTGCGATAGCGAGCCCTTCTGAATCGCCTGCAAAGCGGGGCATTTCGTCGGATTTAACGCCTTTTAGAGCATCAAACGACTTGGTTTGAACCGTTTCGATTTGGCCGCTTTTATCGCGGGAGATGCCCCCCGTGGCGATGTGGCCGCGATCGGAAATAGCGGTGAACGACGTGCCATTTTCATTGAGCTCAAGGCCAGAGAACCCACCGTGCAATGGGTTTTCCGACGTCCACATGAACGAACCAATATATTGGGTTTCTGCCGCAAGAGCTTGCGTGAAAACAAAGGCAGCGCTTAGCGCGACGACAAGACTGCGGAGCATTGAGATGGCAACGATGCAAGCGTGAGTGGCGCTTTGGGTTTCGGTTTTGGCGCGTTTGGATCAACTGGTTTTGGGGGCGGTGGGTTCAAAATATTGTCGACCCAGACTTGTGCGTCCGCGCAGCCATCGCCCTTGGGCGGCGGTGCTTGGTCGATACAGGAGTTGTCGCCTTTTGGACATTTGAGGCGCACGTGGAAATGGTAATGATGTCCGTACCATGGCCGAATTTTATTGAGCCAAGCGCGGTCGCCTTTTTCGTCTTTACACATTTGAACCTTGGCTCCGGGGAAGACAAAAATGCGGGCGACGCGTGGGTCGCTGGCTGCGGCTTTGAGCACGTTGTGGTGTTGTTTGGTCCAAAGGTCGTTGACGTAGGCACCTCCGGCACGACGCATGGAAATTGAGGAAATGTTTTCGCGTTCAGCTTCAGTCAAATCCAGACGCGTTGGTGGAAGCATCCAAATATCAGCATCCAGACCAATTTGGTGGCTTGCGTGGCCTGTCAACATAGGTCCGCCCCGTGGCTGGCTCATATCGCCCAAATATAGACCTTCCCAGCCGGGTTGTTCTGCGGCTTTGCGGGAGAGGTCTTGCAGATAGTCGACCAGAATGGGTTGGCCCCAGTTGCGGTTGCGTGACAGGCGCATGGCTTGCCACGTTGGCCCAGATTCAGGAAGTTGTGCTGCGCCGCCGACGCATCCTTTTGCATAGCCGCCAAAGGATTCCGGAGTTTGTTTTGATCCTGACTCAATGTAGCCAAACAGCTGTTTGGCTGGACGTTGATCGCTTGAAGACATTGTCACTTTTGACGTCGTCGTCTTGGTAGGGGTGTCGTCTGATCCACAGGCCGCTAAAACCGCGCACAAAACAAAACCGATACTTGTTATCCGCATTATTTTACCTTTTCACCATCGGGTGTGACCCACGCTAACAGGATCAAGCCGATAAGGAAAAGTCCTATCAGCGGAGTTATGCCAAGGCGTTGCGAGTTGGTGAGCGCGGTTGCCGCAGCAATAAGCGAAGGCGCTAAAAAAGACGTCGCTTTCCCCGAAAGTGCAAAGAGGCCAAAGGCTTCGGTCATACGTTCAGGGTCGGCTTGGCGCACCATCATCGTGCGGCTGGCAGATTGGATAACGCCGCCGACTGCGCCGAGGCTGACGCCGCAAACGTAGAACGCGATATCTGGCAAGCTGCTGTCGCTGGACACGGATATCAGCAGAACACTTTCACGGGTGATTGAAATGATGGACAGGCAAATTATGATCAGCGCAATAATGCAAAAAATGATCACAGGTTTTGGGCCAAATTTCCGATCTTGGAAGCCACCAACGTAGGTAAAGATGGCACCGGACAAAGCTGCCAAAATACCAAACACCCCAACGCTGACCACCGACCATTGCAGGACACCCAATGCATAAACGCCGCCAAATGCGAAAACGCCATTGAGCGCGTCGCGGTAGAACATGGACGACATTAAATAGGCCAACAAAGACTGGCGCGAGGGCAGGCTTTTCAGCGTTTTTCCAAGGCTTGCAAGGCCAGATGTGACGGCTGTTCCGATGTTCATGCCCGTGCCTTTCGGCTCACGCACCCATAGGAAAAACGGTATCATCGACAAGGCAAACCAAATTGCAACAAACGGCCCAACAAATCGCGTGCCTTCGCGCGCTTCGGGATCAAGCCCAAACAACGGCGCGCTGCCAATAAGGGTGACGCCGGTTGCATTCTCAGCGAAGAAAACCAGCATCAAAATGAGCGCCAAAACGCCACCGACATAGCCCCATGCCCAGCCGTCGCCAGAGACCTTGCCGATTTCCTCTTTGGTCCCAAGGCTTGGCAACATCGCGTTGGTGAAGATGGTGGTGAATTCGACCCCGATCATGCCCAAAATGAAAAAGGCTAAAACCGTGTACGTGGGGAAATCTGTTGGCGATGCGATCCAAAGCCCCGTTGCGCCAACTATATAACAGGCACTAAAGATCCAAATCCATGGCATGCGCCGACCTGTTCCATCAGCAATCGCGCCAAGAATAGGCGCAAGAACCGCAATTGAGACACCGGCAATGGTAAGGCCTGCGCCCCAAATAGACTGCGCTTGTGCGCGCGCGGTGGCCTCGTCCAATCCCGTCGCGCTGAGATGCGCAATGAGCTGTTCGGCAAAATACGGTCCGAAAATGAACGTGAGGATCAATGTGTGGTAGGGCTGAGAGGCCCAATCATACATCATCCAGCCTTTGATACGTTTGCTAGCGCTGATCGAGCTCATACTTGGTCCCACCTGTTGTTAAGAAGATAGAACAGGCAAAACAGCTCTTACGCAACGTCAAAACGTTAGTCGCGAACCGGAGGCCAAGGGCGGATTTTGTCTGCATCTGCCCAAGCATGCACCCATTCAGGCAAAACGCGTGGTTGGACGTCAGGCTGGATCTCTTTTAGCAATGTGATTGGTGGCACCATTTTCCCGTTTTTCACAACTGCGCCACGGATCAAAATGTGGTTGGCGCACTCGCCATCAGGCAGCCAAAGTGATTGTTCTACGTAGACGAACTTATCATCAAAACCGACAGTGCGGGTCCGCATTTCCAGTTTTGTAAACATTGTGATGCGCTTGCGATACCGCACAGAGGCACCTGCAACGACCCAGCCCAAACCGGTTCTTTTACGAGTGGCGGTTGTGCCGCTAAGCCGCCACATCGCAATACGTCCAAGATCATAAAGCGTTAGGGTGCGGCCGTTATTGAGTTCCCACCACAGATCGATGTCTACAGGTAGGCAATAGTGATGCGCGACATGAGTGTCCCAAAGCCCAAGCTTTGGAGCATTCCGAGTTTTTATATATTCGTAGGCGATGCGAAGAACTGGATACATGCGCAAAGGCATTATCGAGAGGTTTGGGAAAACACAATGGCATCTTGAAGATACTATATCTGTGTGGCCGCCTTGCGAAGTTTGGTTCTAAACCTTAGGTGTAACGGGACACGAAAAAAGGACCCAACCGATGCTCTCCATTCTGCAAATTTTGCTCATGATTTTAGGCGCTGTGAAATTCGTCATGATCGTTCATATCGCGATGAGCTGGTTGATCAATTTCCAAGTGCTCAATCTGCGCCAACCTTTGGTGTATCAGATTTGGGAAGGCCTAACGCGTTTGCTGGAGCCACTTTATTCGCGCATTCGTCGCCTATTGCCAGACATGAATGGCTTGGATCTCGCGCCGCTTGTGGCCTTTTTGGGCATCTATGCGCTCGAAATCATCATTCGAAATAACGCGCACGTTTTCCTTTAAGACGATCAAGCCTTGAGGCACGCGACCTGACGTGCGATTCTGCGCTTAAACAATAAACAGCAGGATCATATGTCACACACGCAGGCGCTTTTGTCTTCGGTCTTCGGCTTCAGCGCGTTTCGCCCTGGCCAAGAAGAAATCGTCGACGCCGTCGTATCGGGCCAGAACGTTTTGGCAATCATGCCCACGGGTGGTGGTAAGTCTTTGTGCTTCCAACTGCCTGCCTTGGTCCGCGATGGTCTGACCGTGGTGATTTCGCCGCTGATTGCGTTGATGCGTGACCAAGTCCAAGCGCTCAAAGCTGTTGGCGTTGAAGCCGGCGCACTGACATCAGGCAATACCGAAGAAGAGACAGATGCGGTGTTTGATGCGATCTCAGAAGGTCGTCTTAAACTGCTGTATATGGCACCCGAACGCCTTGCGTCGGGCGGGACATTGCCTTTGTTGCGCCGCGCCAATGTGTCGATGATTGCCGTTGATGAGGCGCATTGTGTCAGCCAATGGGGCCACGATTTTCGCCCTGATTACTTGCGCATCGGTGACCTGCGCCGTGCTTTGGACGTGCCACTTGCAGCTTTCACTGCCACGGCTGATGCGGAAACCCGTGGGGAAATTATCACGCGGCTGTTTGATGGGGGCACGCCAGAAGTGTTCCTTCGTGGCTTTGACCGTCCCAATATTCACCTCGCCTTTGCTGTCAAAGACAGTCCACGTGCGCAGATCTTGAATTTCGCCAAAGCGCGTAAAGGTCAATCTGGGATCGTGTATTGTGGGACGCGTGCCAAAACGGAAAGCCTTGCCAAAGCGCTCAACGAAAATGGCCAGCCTGCAATGGCCTATCACGGCGGCATGGACCGCGACGTCCGTCGCGACGCCGAACGCCGGTTTCAGCAAGAAGATGAATTGATTGTGGTTGCGACGGTGGCATTTGGCATGGGTATCGACAAGCCAGATATCCGCTGGGTGGCCCACGCCGACCTGCCCAAATCGGTTGAATCCTACTACCAAGAAATCGGCCGCGCTGGGCGCGATGGGGCGCCGGCTGAAACCTTGACGCTGTTTGGTCCCGATGACATTCGATTTCGCCGCACGCAGATTGATGAAAGCCCATCACCGGTTGAGCGGCGCGCCGCAGATCATGCCCGGCTGAATGCGCTTCTTGGCATTGCAGAGGCACAGGTATGTCGCCGTCAAAACTTGCTTTCGTATTTTGGGGAAGACCCAGAGCCCTGCGGGACTTGCGATCTATGCGATAGCCCACCTGACTTGTTTGATGGCACCGAAGCCGTCCGCAAAGCGCTTTCGGCCGTGTTGCGGTGTGACGAAGGCTTTGGTGTGGGGCATTTGATCGATGTTTTGATGGGCAAAACCACAGACAAAGTGAAGCAGTGGAACCATGACACGCTATCCGTATTCGGGATCGGTAAAGAATACGACAAACGGCAATGGAATGCTGTGTTTCGTCAAATGATGGGGATTGATCTCGTGCGCCCAAATCCGGATCGGTTTGGGGCCTTGTTTATGACAGAGCCAGCTGTGCCAATCCTAAAGGGCAAAGCCAGCGTTACATTGCGACGAGATACTCTAGCCAAAGCCAATCGGGGTGGTCCCGTGGCGAAGGCCTTGGTGTCAGAAGAAGACGCGCCGTTGTTGTCCGCACTCAAAGCCAAGCGGCGCGCCTTGGCCGAAGACGCGCGTGTGCCCGCCTATGTGGTGTTTGCGGATAGGACACTCATCGAGATGGCTGAACTCCGGCCGCGCTCTCTTGACGACATGGCGAATATTGGCGGTGTTGGTGCAAAAAAACTTGAACGCTATGGTGACGCGTTTTTGTCGGTCATACTTGGCGCTGATCCTGGAAAAACCCACCCCTCACGCAGAAAGCTTGCGGCAAGTGGTGGCGGTGAGTTGTTCGACCAATTGCAAGACGTTCACGGTCGCATGACTCGTGGTGAATGCGGAACCTTGAAGCCAATGACCATGACGTCTGCGCAGCTTTCGCGTGTCGCATCCACGCGCCCTAGAGACATGAATGCCTTTGAAAAATTAGTTGGACCACGACAAGCTGAGCGGTTCGGTTCCGTGATGCTGGATGTGCTTCAAAGGCACTGACCTATTCACCAGCCATGACGTCTGAAGGCGATGCTTCCGACTGCGGTTTTTCATCGTTGGCTGATAGCACGGACCTGCAATTTTCGGGGATCTGTCGCACGATTTGATCAATGATTTCTGGTTTGCGCAGCGGTTTGGTCATGTATTGATCAAGGCCCGCGGCAAGAATTTCTTGATCGTCGCCGGTCATAGCGTGCGCTGTGAGCGCGATAATCGGCACGTGTTTGTCGCTATCAGCTTCGAGTTTGCGGATGGCGCGTGTGGCTTCTTTGCCGTCCACCTCGGGCATCGAGATGTCCATAAAAATGAGATCGGGATTGAAGCTTTGGTACAGCTCGATCGCTTCGCGTCCGTTGATGGCAAATTTCAGATCGATGTCGAGATTTTTGATCATTTTGCCGAAAACCAACCGGTTGGTTTTGTTGTCTTCGGCGGCGAGAATGCGCATTTTTCGACCGGTCTCGTCATGGGTCTCTTGAGCCACAGGCAGCAAAGTTGACAAGGCAAGGCACAGGTCTGAGCGCAGCAGTGGCTTTTGCAGAGTTGTGGTGCCCTCAAGTTTTGCCGTGGCCTTTGGCACGACGCTGTTGGTCATCAGAAGTATAGGGGCTGCAACGCCACGGGAACGAATTTGCTGTATCAATTCCTTCATTTCTGTATCGGGCAAATCGTTGTCTAGCAGGTATACATCGCCATCAAGTTGTGACTCTAACAACTCCTTAGAGTTGTCCATCGGGATCACGTTAAAGCCAACTGCGGTGAGTTGCTTTTCCAAGATCGCCCTCTGGGCGGTAATGTGATCGACGAGGTAGGCCTTGTGCATCCACGCTGGCAAATCTGGAAAGTTAGACACGTCGGAGACGACTTCCATCGTGCAATGAAAGCCAAAACAGGACCCTACGCCGACTTCACTGTCCACCCAAATTTCGCCCCCCATCAACGTCACCAGTTGCTTGGAGATCGCAAGGCCGAGGCCCGTGCCTTCAAATTTTCGGTTGCGTTCGTCCTCGACTTGATTGAACTCCCCAAACACATGCGAGCACATTTCAGGCGCGATCCCGATGCCGGTATCTTCGATTGAAATATGGACTTTTTGACGTTTGCCATCGTCTTCCGGAATGCCGACGACGCGCACAATTACATGCCCTTGCGATGTGAATTTGACCGCGTTGCCAATGAGGTTGGTCAAGATTTGCCGAATTCGCCCTTTGTCGCCGACAAAATGCGTTGGCATGAACATGTCGTAGTCGATGATGAGGTCGATGTTCTTTTGCTGGGCGACAGGCTGCAATAGGACGATGACATCTTGGATGCTGCGTTCCAAATCGAACGGATTTGGATTTAGTGTCAGCTTTGCGGCCTCGATTTTTGAGAAGTCTAAGACATCGTTGATCAAGGACAGCAGGGCTTCGCCAGAGCTTTTAATCGTATCAAGATAGAGCAGTTGTTCTTCGGTCAATTCGGTTTCACGCATGAGGTCCGCCATCCCCACCATACCGTTCATTGGGGTGCGAATCTCGTGGCTCATATTGGCCAAAAACGCCGATTTGGCACGGTTCGCGGCCTCGGCTTTTTGCATGGCTTCTTTCAAGCGTTCTGCGTCGCGAATTGAATCGGTGATGTTGAGGCACAGCGATACCATGTCGCCATCCGATGAGCGGCGGTCCACAAGCTTGATGAACTGCCCATTCCAGAGCTTGATGACGTGCGGATCGCGGGTTTCTGCGTTCCAACGTGCCAAGGCCGCTTCAACAAATTCAGATCGCTGCATCTCGCCAATATCAATGATGCCTTCTTCAACGGCGAGGGTCAAAATTTCGGTATAGGAAATGCCAGGGCGTACATGTTTTAGACCGTCGAATACCTTCAGATAAGCGGGATTCGCGGCGATCATTATGTCATTTGGGTCAAAGACCGCAAACCCGTCTTGGATGGTTTCAATCGAATCCCATAGACGTCGCTCCGCGATAAAGGCGGCGGCGTTGGCTTTTTCCAAGTTCTCTAGAACCTGAACATTTTCGGTTTTCAGAACCTCGGTTTCTTCGCGTTTTGTGATGATTTCATCAGACAGGCTGCGTGCATGAAGGGATAGGTTCTTGTTGGCCTCAAATAGTTCGGCTTGCTTGAGCTCGAGCAGCCGTTCTGCTGCCAAGCGGGCGCGGCGTTCCTGCGCAAGTGCGTCGAGTGACATGTATGACCCTTTTTAGTTCCTGCCCCGAAATTAACCGTGGGCTTTTCGCCAGAGTGGCTGAGCAGGGTGAAAAGAGTCTTAATTCACATCAGAAAAGGCGAACGGCATGTGCCGCCGCTCGCCGTTAATTGATCTATACAGTCGGCTTAACGCGTTTGACAAAAGGCGCAGGGTTTTTGGGGTCGGCTTGGGTTAAAGGGGCGCGACCCGTGTCTGTTACGACTTCTTGGGTGTCGCCTTCGATGACAATTGCGGTCACAGGCCAGCCATAGCCTGCGCCGGTGTCGATATCGATGCGATTGCCAAAATGAGACGGCAGGTTCACGGCCGTGTGCCCGTGCACAACCATCCAAGGCAAATCGCCGTCATAGTCGAGCCAGCCTTTGCGAATCCAAATCAGGTCTTCTTCGGATTGCTCTTCAAGCGCCACACCGGGTTTCACGCCCGCGTGCACAAAGAGGTATTGTTCCCACTCATAATACAAAGGCAGGCTTTCGATGAAATCGAGGTGCTCTGTCGGGACAGCGGTTTGGGCGGCTTTGAAAGCCTCTTCAAATTCGTAGTCGACAGTTGTCACGCCATAGGACGCCAAAGTTGTGTTGCCGCCGATGCGTGGGTTCAGGAAAGACAGCTCAGGCGGCATGTTGTCGTCAAAAGCGGTCATGTCACGCACGAAGCGGGTGAACAGGCGGTCGTGGTTGCCACGCAATGCGATCCAAGGCTCACCGCGCTCTAGCCCGTCCATCATGTATTCGATCACTTCGCGGCTGGCAGGGCCACGATCGGTGTAATCGCCCAAGTGGACGATCTTGGCGGTGGTGTCGCCCACACGTTCCATGTCGGCTTTGATACGCGCATGGGCTGCTTTGAGTTCCAAGATATGTCCGTGGATATCGCCGA
>NZ_JBDMZG010000159.1:0-6067 GCF_039769035.1 Pacificibacter sp. | reverse complement strand
GAGGCAGTAGGCAACATCGACGGCTTCGTAAACCTCTGCGGTTTTATGAGCGAAGCAGAACCACTTGCAACCCATGCACCAGAGACTTGGGCAAGCCTGATTGACGGCAATCTGACCTCTGCCTTCTACGCCGCGCGGGCGTTTTCATCCCGCATCTCTGACGGCGGCGCGATGGTCCTAACGGGATCAGGCTTGGGCCACTTCGCCCGCCCCGGTTATGGAGCCTACGCCGTAGCAAAAGCTGGCATTGCGGCAATGACACGCCAACTCGCGTTAGAACTCGCCCCCAAATGCCGGGTGAATTGCGTTGCCCCGTCAGCTGTAAACACAGCCTTTTTGCGTGGAGGCACGGGGCGCTCTGATGAACAGCAAGCCGAGCGGCTGGACCGCGAGGCTTATGCCAAGACCATTCCATTGGGCCGGATTGCAGAGCCGCGTGACATTACCGGGCCAATCCAATTCCTGCTCTCGCCCGCCGCGGGCTACGTCACCGGGCAGGTACTTCAAGTCAACGGCGGGACGTACATGGGATGACCACAGCATGACATTCAACCTCCCCATCATCCCCCCAAGGCAAGTCACAGGACTGGCAGGCCAAGGCGCAAGCCGTGGGGGCGGCATTGAGATACCGATCTATTACCCGGCAACCGGACAGCAGATTTCGACATTGATCGAGGATGGTTCCGCTGCTGTAGCACAAGCCGTGGCCATTGCGCGAGACGCATTCGACAAAGGACCTTGGCCGCATCTCAGCGTTGAAAAGCGGATGGAGGTACTGGAAGCTTGCCGCACTAAAATTCTCGAAAACGTCGATGAATTGGCACGGCTGGAATGTGCGGCGACGGGCTTGGTCCTCAAGGAGCTCAAAGCGCGGCATATGGTGCGTGCCGCCTATAATTTTCGATTTTTCGCGGAATACATCAGCCAGTCCAAAGGCGAGGCCTACACCCAAACCGACAATTACATCACAACCGTCACACGCAGGCCCGTTGGCGTTGCCGCATTAATCGCGCCGTGGAACGCGCCTGTTGCCTTGGCCACGATGAAAATCGCGGCGGCATTGGCGTTCGGGAATACCTGCGTGCTGAAACCTTCCGAACAGACCCCACTTTCGCTCGCCCGCTTGGTCGCGCTGTTGAATGATGTACTGCCAGAAGGCGTGTTGAATTTGGTCAATGGCCGTGGCCCTGTGACGGGAGCGGCGTTGGTCGCCAACCCGGATGTCGATCTCATCAGCTTTACCGGCGGCACAGAAACTGGCCGTGCGATTATGTCTGCTGCGGGACAAAACCTTGTGCCTACAACGATGGAATTGGGCGGCAAATCGGCCAACATCATCTTTGCCTCCGCTGATATAGAGCGCGCGTTGGACGGGGCTTTGCAGGGGATATTTTCTAACAATGGTCAGCAGTGTTTGGCAGGCTCCCGCATCTTGGTCGAACGCAGTATGTTCGATGAATTCACAGCGCGATTTGCCGAACGTGCCAAGCGGATCAAGGTAGGAGACCCTTTGGATGATGCCACTGAAGTCGGTCCACTGGCATCCGCACCTCACATGAACCGGGTGCTGTCTTTTGCCAATATGGCGCGCGAGGATGGCGGGTCAGTCCTGACAGGAGGAACGCGTCGCGATGATCTTGGCGGTGGGTATTTCATTGAACCGACGGCAGTGCTGGCTACTTCAAATGCCGATCGCTGTGCGCAAGAGGAAATATTTGGCCCCTTCGCCACCTTCCTGCCGTTTGATGATATCGAGGATGCCGTCAGCATCGCCAATGACACCCAATTCGGTCTGGTCAGCTATATCTGGTCGTACCATTTGCCCACCGTCATGCAAACACAAACCCACCTGCGCTCAGGCGTTGTCTGGGTCAACACACCAATGATGCGCGAATTACGTGCGCCCTTTGGCGGGTTCAAATCCTCCGGCGTAGGCCGTGAAGGCGGTGCCTCTTGCGAGCGATTCTACACAGAAGAAGTCACAACATCGACACCGATCAAACCGGTGCAACTGCGCAGATTTGGCGCAGAAACGTAAGGACTGCGACAAGCGGTCACCAACCAACTGGGAGAGTTAAGATGAAGCATTTCAATAATCTACTGGCTGCCGCCGCCCTGTCCGCACTGGCCCTGCCCGCCACCGCACAAGAGATCATCAAGGTTGGCGCCTTTGTGGCTGAACAATCCACAGGTGTGGCAAAAGTCATCAAGCCGTGGATGGAAGCCGTAGCCACCGAAACCAATGACGTGAAAATGATGCCGTTTTGGGGCGGTACATTGGGGAAGAACCCGTTCAAACAATTCGAATTGGTGCAGAACGGTGTGGCCGATGTGACATGGGTCTTGCCGGGGTATACCGCTGGGCAATTCCCCGAAATGGGTGTTTTTGAACTGCCATTCCTGTTTCGCACGGCCGAAGAAGCCTCGGTTGTAGGTTGGAAACTGCACGAGATGGGATTGCTGACCGGGTTTGACGGCGTCCATTTGGTCGGCTTTTTCGCGGCCGAACCCAACGCGCTGTTTATGAAGAAAAAGATCGCCAGCCTTGATGATATCGCGAATATGAAAGTGCGCTCTGTTGGGTCGATCCATGCCAGTTGGCTGGAGAGCCTCGGTGCGGCCCCACAAACACTATCTTCGGCTGAAATGAACGAAGGCCTGAACCGCGGCACTGTCGACGGTGCGATCCAAGGTTGGACGGGGATGAAGACCTTCAAATCCCTGCCGTTGGTAGATCAGGCTTATGTTGTGCCAGCCGGTGCAATCCCGTTCTTGCTGCTGATGAACGAGGGCAAATGGAACAGCTTAAGTGCCGATGCGCAGACCGCGATCATGTCTCATGGCGGAGCCAAGATGGCGCAAATGGGTGGGGATGCATACACAGATGTTGGTGAAAGCATTCGCAAGGATGTCGTGGCAGAGGGCCGGATCGAAGTCGTAACGCCGGATCAGGCGACGATTGAGAAGTACGCAGGCAAAGCGAAGACCGTGCATGATGCGTGGATCGCAGCGACGCCAAATGGCCAAGCCGTCTATGACACGGCAGTCAAGCTCTTGGTCGAAATGCGCGGCGCCAGTTGATGAGCATCGCCATGACCCAAGCAAGCAAGCTTGATCGGTTCACACGCAATGTCGCCCTTGTCGGGTTTTGCGGGCTTGTGGTCATGGCGCTTTTAATCACATGGGACGGCTTTGCTCGATACTTGGGCGCCCCGCGCATCTCGGGGTTCTCGGACTACGGCGAAGTAGTGTTTCCTATCATCATCGCGTCTTGCTTTCCGGCAGGTTTACTCCGCCAAACCAATGTCACGGTACGCGTTTTTGGCACCATGGGCGGGTTTCGCGTGAACGCGGCGTTAGAGTTGTTTGGTGCCATTGTCACACTTGTTTTCTTCGGCCTGCTGGTTTGGCAATTTGTCTTGTTGGCTGGCCAATATAGCGATGGTGGCCGCACCACCCGTACCATAGGCTTGCTCCTTGCACCGTGGTTCTACGTCACCGTGGCGATAATGGCGATCTGTGTGCCGGTGCAAGCCTTCGTCTTTTATAGCTGGCTGCACGCTCTGATCTTTGGTGAAAAACCCGACATCATGGAGTTGCAGCATGACGAATTGGCGGACATCAAACCATGATATCTGATCCCATTACAACCGGGCTTTTGGGCCTCACCGCAATGTTTGTGCTGATCGTCTGCCAAGTGCCTGTTGGCATTGCGATGGGTGTGGTCGGCGTCATCGGCACAGGACTGATCATCGGCTTTGGCCCGGCCCTGACGTTGCTTGCAACCGAACCATCCGGCGCAATGGCCGCTGAAGGGTTAGCGGTTATTGCGATGTTCCTGTTGATGGGCAATCTCGCCCATGTCGGAGGCTTATCGGGCGAATTGTACAGGCTGGCCTACGTTTACCTTGGTCACAAGCGTGGTGGACTCATCTTTGCCACGGTTGGGGCATGCGCGGGATTCGGTGCCATCTGCGGCTCAAGCGTTGCAACCGCAGCAACCATGGCACGGATCGCATTGCCTGAGATGTTGAGCCGAGGTTACGCCAAGCCCCTGGCCGCCGGATCAATCGCGGCGGGTGGTACGCTTGGCATGATTGTGCCGCCCTCTGTTGTGATGATCCTTTATGCCATCTTGACCGAAAATAGCATTATCGCGCTGTTCCTCGCAGCCGTCATTCCCGGCTTGATGGCGGTGGTCTTCTACTTCGTCGCCGTTGCCATCGTCGTGAAACGCAACCCGGAAGTGGCCCCTTTGGGCAGGCAGGCAGACTGGGGCGAACGGCGGCGCGTGACAATGCAAAGCTGGGCAGTGGTTCTGCTCGCTTTCGTCGTTTCCGGCGGCATCTATTCGGGTGTTTTTACCGTCAGCGAAGCTGCCTCTGTCGGTGCTGCGGTTGCCCTACTACTTGCAATCTTTCGCAAACGCTTGACGCGCCCAAAGTTCCTCGCTGCCTTGGGCGATACGGCCAGCAACACTGGGCTGATCTTCGTCATTATCATTGGCGCATCAGTGTTTTCCTACTTTGCTACGCTGTCTGGCCTGCCATCCGCAACCGTTGATTGGATCGAAGGTCTTAGTCTGCCGCCGCTCATGGTGATTGGCTGCCTGATGATCTTCTATCTCATCCTTGGCTCTATCTTTGACACTATCGCCGCCATGGTACTAACCCTGCCTTTTGTCTATCCGCTGGTGGTCGGTATGGGCTATGATCCAATTTGGTGGGGCGTGATTAACATTGTCGTCATCGAACTGGGCATGATCACACCACCCATCGGCATCAATGTTTTCGTCCTGCACGGTATGGCCAAAGACCTGCCCCTGCGCACCATCTTTCGCGGCGTCATCCCGTTTGTGTTTGCGGATCTGGCGCGTCTAATCGTCCTAATCCTGTTTCCCGCACTCAGCCTATGGCTCCCAGGGGTGCTAGGATGGCTCTAATCGAATACGGCAGCAAGGGTCTGATGGGGGTTTTAACCCCGCAAGCCAATACGACGGTTGAGCCCGAGCTATGGGCGCTGATGCCCGCCCATATGTCGATTATAAACGCCCGGTTGACATCTGATAAAGACACCATCGAAGCGCGTCTAATTGATTATACCAAACGGTTTGAGAGCACTGCGACCCAGTTTGCCAACGCGCCAATCTCAGTCATCGCCGCCGCCTGCACCGGAGCCTCTTACTTGATCGGGGCAGAAGCCGAAGCTAAGATCGTGACACAGATGGAACGTAGCTATGGCGTCCCCTTCATCACCGCGGCTTTGGCCTCTGTCGCAGCCCTGCGCGTAATGAACGCCTGCAAGATCGCATTACTCAGCCCCTATCCTGACAGCCTGAACACTGCCTGTAAGCCGTATTGGGAAAGTTTTGGCTTCGAGGTTATCGCAAAAGCAGGCCCAAAGTTGGAAACCGACGCCTTCCATCCAATCTATGCGATGACAGATGGCGGGGTTTATAGGGCTTACGAACAGCTATCAGACAGCGGTGCAGACGCAGTTTTGATGTTGGGAACCGGTATGGCAACGTTGCGCCCATTGCTGGCAGGGCATGAGCAGGGATTGATGCCCGCGATCTCCTGCAACTTGGCTTTGGTTTGGGCGGCAGCGCAGGCGCGACATTGGGCAGACCTTGAAGACATGCACTTGGCTGGATGGCGGACTGGGCTGGCTTGGAGCGAGCGTTTGAACGTCTTATTCCCAAAAAAGTGACACCCCATATTCAGGATTCACGAGATTTCTCGTAGGAAAATGTATGGATATTCCAGACAGTGTCGTTATCAAACTAACGCGAGCACGCATCTTATTGCTAGCGCAGCCTAAATCTATGCGCTCAATAATTGACACCACTCAGTAAGAGCAGAGGTTAGATTGAGCTTAAAATGGTCTCGTGAGTAGAAGTGGCGCTCCTGATTGAAATGGTTGTGGACTGAAGAGTGGAAGGCAGCGAACTTTTGCAGACATCGGATCAAATCTATTCCACCAAAAACGAACTGGTACTAGATAACAACGATCGGTAATTTGCTTCTCTACATATTGTAAATCTGTCGTCTTTCATTATTTATCGCAG
>NZ_JBDMZG010000158.1:0-4077 GCF_039769035.1 Pacificibacter sp. | reverse complement strand
TTGGCCCCCGGTCCACGGGCCTAGGCAAGATCGTGCTATAATCGCGTGCCCAGTTTTATGTACGTGAATGGAGAGTGTTTTGTCATACGGAGAGGCTACGAAACCGCCCTGCACGGCTCAAGCTCGTTTTGTCTGACAGTACCGAACGAACCTATCCTAGTTTCTGCGATGGCGCTCAATCTCACTGGCAATTAGGGATTTGTAGAGCTCCCTGATCTGCATCATCACCGGGCGGCTACCATAGCCGATCTGCTTGCCATCGATCTCAGCCACCGGGGTTTGGGCACCAAATGTACCAGTCAAAAAAGCTTCGTCTGCGCCGTAGGCCTCGTAGAGTGAATAGTTCTTTTCAAAGATCGGAATACCGTTGGAGCGACACAAATCAATGACCTTTTGCCGAGTCACACCGTTCATGCAGTAATCGCCGGTCGAAGTCCAAACCTCGCCACGCCGGACAATGAAGAAGTTGCAAGCGTTCGTGGTATTTACGAAGCCATGTGGGTCAAGCATTAAGGCCTCATCAGCACCGGCCTGTTCAGCCTGGAGGCAGGCGATCACACAATTCAGCTTGGAATGACTGTTAAACTTTGGGTCCTGGCTGGTCGGAAGTCCGCGCACCTGCGGCACCGAAGCCAGGCGGATGCCCTGGCCTTGAACGATCTCGGAGGGCCTCGAATGTTCGACAATCGCGACCACCGTGGGACCAGATCGGCTGAGTTTTGGGTGCTGGAACGGTTTAGCTTTACGTCCCCGGGTGATCATCAGGCGGCAATGCGCATCAGTAGTTATGCCATTGGCCTGCGCTGTCTTGTCGAGCAGAGCCTTGATATCGTGTGGAGTAAGGCCGGGATCGAGCGAAACCGCTTTGAGCGAATTGAAAAGCCTGTCCATATGCTCGTCAAAAAACGCCCAGACTCCGTTATACAGGCGCATTCCTTCCCACATACCGTCGCCCAGCATGAAGCCCGAGTCATAGACCGACACCTTTGCATCGTCCTTACGAACTAGTTCGCCATTCACCCAGATGAGAATATCATCGTTGCGCGGATCGTCTTGAGCGTCATGGGTGGATTTAACTTCGATATTCACCTGTCTGCCTCCACGCTAGCATAAACGGAGTCCAGGCCTTTTTGCATATGTTCGCCAATGTGGTTCAAGATGGCCGCGCGATCGTCGCCTTGCATAAGGTCCACGTATTTATGGTTGGCGTCCATAAAAACGCCCGTGACACCGTGCTGACGATTGTGGATAGACATGTAGATCTGTACCAAAGGCACTAGCTTTTGCCAATGAGATTTCAGAAGGCTGTGACCGCTGAGTTCGTAGATCCAGGAATGAAGAGCAATCTCGCCATCTACGGCGGCGCTGACATCTTTTGCGGTTCTGGCCTGCTCAAGTCGGATTAGTCGGCGCCTAAGAATGTCAAGGGCTGCGTCAGTGCGCTTGTCCCAGGATTCCTCAATCGCGAACCGTTCCAATGTAGTGCGCATTGAGTAGAGTTCTGACAATTCGCGGCGCGAGACCGAGCGCACGCGCAGGCCCCTGTAGGCTTCTTTGACCAGCAACCCTTCCTCAGTGAGTTGCAGGATGGCTTCGCGCAAGGGCCCCCGGCTGATGTTCAAACGGCCAGCCAGATTGGTTTCTGTCAACTTCTCACACGGCGCCAGATCACCCGCCATGATTTTGTCGCGCAGCATGTTGCGGACTTGTCCACTAATCGGTAAGGGGCGAATTTCGGTCAAAGTCATTTGGATTTCCTATATGACGTGGGGCGGTGTGATCCGCCCCACTGTTTGATTAACGCATGAATATCTGTTCCCGCTGGATTGGCGGGCTATCAGCCGGATCTACGCCAAAGTCCACAAGGAAATCGTCGTACCAACCCTGGATACGCCCCGTTTCGTACCAGTAGTGGCTGACAGTATCGAGCCAGTCACGGAAGGTTTTGTCATCCTCGCGCCGCATCCCGATATTTACCGGTGCGGTAAAGGCTGGCGTCGGTACCGAGATAACACCCGCACCCAGTTTTTGTCGCGCCGATAGAAGCGGCGGCAACATCAGCGAGACCGCATCAACCCGGCCCGATTGGAACGCGGCAATCGAGGCGGCGTTGTCAGGAAAACGCTGAATGTCGGCGTCCGGAACCATGCGGGTCAGGAACTGGTCCATCGAAGTGGCCTGCGGAACAGAAAAGCTTGTATCGCCCGAGTTCAGACCCGCCCAAGTGGACGCGTCCACACCATCGGCGGCCAAAACCGCTTGCGAAATGTAACCAACGGGATTTGTTGTGAAGTCGATTGTCCGCGCGCGTGATGCGGTTGGAGATAGAAAGTACATAAGGTCGATCTTGTCCGACTGAAGCGCAGCAATCGAAGTTCCCCAGGTGACTTCGACGGTCTCAAGTTCAACCTCAAGCGCCTCTGCCATTTTTTGACCCAGTGTGACGCCAAGTCCGCCGGTCCATTCGCCACTGCTAATATCCTTGGTGAACCAAGGTGGTGCCTGCGTAACACCTATCCGAAGGGTGCCACGTTCTTGGATGGCGTCCCAGGTTGATTGCGCCATGGCCCCCACAGTTGAAAGGGCGAGTACAGCTGTCGCGGCGACCACGCTGGCTATTGTTTTGAGCAAGTTCATTATCATTCTCCTTGTTTGTTAACTCAGTTGGGTAGTTTGAAAAGCGAGTGTCCATCGAGGAATTCGCGAACACGAGCCGTCTCTGGCGTTTTTAACACGTTTTGCGGTGCACCCTGTTCCAGGATTTGCCCATCATGCAAAAAGCAAACCTTGTTGGCCACATGATAGGCGAAGCCGATCTCGTGGGTGACGCAGACCATGGTCATGCCGTCTTCGGCTAATTGCCGCATGGTTTTCAGTACCTCCCCCACAAGTTCAGGGTCCAGCGCAGAGGTCACCTCATCGAATAGCATCACTTGAGGATCCATTGCCAAAGCACGCGCGATGGCGACACGTTGCTTCTGGCCGCCGGAAAGACGTGCGGGATATTCCAGCGCCTTTTCCGCCAGACCCACGCGGGTCAGTTGCGCCATGGCCTTATCCTTGGCTTCGGCTTTGGAACGGCCCAGTACAATCAACTGTCCTTCCATCACGTTTTCCAAAACTGTCATATGAGGGAACAGGTTGAAATGCTGGAAGACCATGCCAATCCTAGTGCGGAGCTTGCACAGGTCGGACTCGCGATACCGCATCCGGCCGCCTTGTTCGGTTCCGACCAGATCACCGTTGAGGCGCACCTGGCCTGACGTAGGTTCTTCCATGAAGTTTATGCAGCGCAGCAATGTAGACTTGCCGGAGCCACTGGACCCCAGAAGCACCACAGCCTCGCCTTGTGCAACGTCCAAGTTGATGCCCTTCAGCACCTCTAGTTCTATAAACCTTTTGTATAGTTTGCGTATTTCGATTGCGTTTGTCATGCGTCACTCTTTCCGAAGCGGCGTTCCAGCATGTAGGTCAATTGCACCAGGGGCAGCAGCACTACAAAGAAAACTAGTGCTACCACGGTGTAAGCCTCAATGGGATTAAATTCGTACGACGCGATCAGCTTGGCTTGTTGCAGCATCTCGGGATAGGCTACGATAGAGGCGAGTGTCGACATCTTGAACACCTCGATGCCCCGCGAGGTCAACGGCGGCAGCATGCGCTTAAGCGCTTGCGGCAGGATCACGCGGCGCATGGTCTGGGCGTAGGACATGCCAATCGCCTTTCCCGCCTCCCACTGCTCTCGCTCGATGGATTGGATGCCGCCGCGAAAAACCTCTGACGAAAAAGCGATGGTGTTCAGCGTGATCCCGAGGATCGCTGCCAGGAAGGGCGAGACCTCAATGCCTGTCAATACGGGCAGTGCGAAGAAGAACCAGATGATCTGCACCAGAACGGGCGTGTTGCGGAAAACCTCGACGTATAGCATCGCCGGATAGCTGACCCAGCGTGACTTCGAGTAGCGCAACATTCCTATGATTAGCCCACCACCGAGCCCGAGAAAGGTGCAAATGATAAACAGCTTAATCGTACCCAGAAGGCCTAAGGCAAGTCCGTTCCAATAGGCGAAGACCGAAG
>NZ_JBDMZG010000008.1:0-3067 GCF_039769035.1 Pacificibacter sp. | reverse complement strand
TTGTCAGCGGCCATGGCCATCAGCGGATTAAAATTCCGCCCTGCGAGGCGATAGGTTAAGTTTCCGACAGTGTCGCCTTCTTGACCTTTGATTAAAGCGAAGTCCGCCTTTAGCCAACGCTCTCGCACATAACTTTTTCCCTCGAATTCCTCAGTTGGCTTGCCGTTCGCGAGTTCGGTGCCAAAGGATGACGGCGTATAAAACGCAGGAATGCCCGCCCCAGCCGCACGAATGCGTTCCGCCAAAGTCCCTTGCGGCACGAGTTCTAGTTTAATATCGCCAGCAAGATACTTCTCATTAAACGCTTCTGCGTTGGAACTGCGCGGAAACGAGCAGATCATCTTGCCAACCATTCCAGCTTTGATCATGGCTGCGATGCCGATAAATCCGTTTCCGGCATTGTTGTTAATTACAGTGACATTCTTTGGGCTGCCAGTTGCACGAAAGCGGTCGATCAATGCGTGGATCAGCTCGATTGGTGCGCCAGAACCGCCGAAACCGCCGATCATGATCTGCGAGCCGTCGGGGATTTCAGAAATCGCCTTTTCCAAGGTAGGGATGGTTTTGTCCATGAAACACTCCTTTTCTTGTTGCCGATGTAGATCATTCTGTCGCTTACGCGAAACTATTTGTGCGCATCTTGATCTTTATTCGCCATACGAACATAGTGATGCGCATGGCGAACAAATCTCCTGATACAATCTCCTCTTTGGCCAAAGGGCTACATGTTCTTGAATGCTTCGGTGCAGAAACGCCCAAGCTTTCGATTACAGATGTATCCAAACAATCTGGTTTGGATCGGGCTACGGCGCGGCGTTGCCTCCTTACTTTGCATTCCGAAGGCTACGCCGACTATGACGGCAAATTTTTCACGCTGACACCACGCGCTCTGCGATTGGGGTTGGGCGCCATTGCATCGTTGCCTTTGCCACAACTGGTACAGCCATGGCTGGATCAACTTACCGATCAGATCGGCGAAAGCTGCTCGGTTTCTATCCTAGACGGCACCGAAATTGTCTATCTTGCACGCGCCGCGCAAAAGCGGGTGATGTCCATCGGGCTTATGCCGGGCTCGCGCCTTCCTGCCCATTGCACATCAATGGGGCGGGTGCTTTTGGCAGCTTTGCCGCGCCAAGAAGCAGAGGCAATTGTTGAAGCTTCGGACCTGACGCCACGAACCGTTCACAGCATAACAGACCCCGTCGACGTTATGGCGTGCGTGGATTTAAGCCGGCAACAACACTATGCTATCATCGACCAAGAAGTCGAGATTGGTTTGCGCTCGATCGCCGTGCCTATTTTTGACCAGCGGAGCAATGTTGTCGCGGCATTGAACACAGGAATGGCCGCAATTCCAGAACCCGCAGAAGGATTGATTGAAACAATTCTTCCGAAGCTTCTGATGGTTCAAGCGGGGCTAAGGCGGATTCTGTAGAAATTGTCCATCAACTCCGTAAATTCCTTTTTTTGCACGAGCAATTCACAAACCGCACTCAGCCATGCACCTGTTGCTCCGCCCCCTAATTGAAGAGGTCCAAAAATAACGGCTCCGTTTGCGCAAGCCCCGTGAAGTTGACACACGCGCTTTGCAAGGTCTATGCCGATTATGCTAACTTCTGACATGGATGCTCTCCCTTTGAGTGATGTTTTCTGAAACATCACTGTGGCACACTACGATGCCGGCAGGTGGGGGCATCCACGCCATCAACAAAGCCGGGAAACGCTGAAATGGGTCGATTGGTACAACACCAAGCGCCTGCACAGCGCCATCGGATATGTCACGCCGCATGAAGCAGAGGAAATGTTCCATGCAACCTTGAACCCAAATGAAAAAGCAGCCTAACATTCGAACCAAACGTTCTCCGGCAAACAAGGGGCGGTTCATATTGTTTCGCTGCACCGTTACGAGGGAACGAACTCGCATATTACGGCCGGTACGAGGCGGTTGATGATCCAGAACGGAATTGGCTGGCTCATGCTAAGCCGCGCCTCACTTGCTGAAGCCCGCAACCTTTATCGATGCAGTGTAAAAACTCAATTGATAGAACCCAACTCGTTACCTGAATCTGAGTTCCTAGCTACAATCAAAGAACATCGCGAACGTGAAGTCTCCGTTTTGCATGCAAAGGATCTGCTCATGGGTACGGCCCACTGGAACGCCTCTATGGTCTCAGCCCTGATCCCTGTTCCGGAAGGGCATCGCCGCCTCCTTGGTGTCGGTGTGCACGGCCCAACCTCCCGTATCACGGACAAGGCAGAGATGGTCTGCTCACGGCTGCTTGATCTGGTTGAAGAGGTGCGCGCCCAAAGCTAAGCCTTTGTGACGTCGGCGTGTAGCAATGTACAATAATTATAGGTCGTCATGCTGGTCAGCTAATTTGATTGTTGTATCAACGACGCTGAAACGGGTTCATGCTTCGATCACTCCAGAAAAAGCGGCCAGACGCTAACGCCTTGGTCTAACGGGCGAGATCTCGTCACCTCACCTACGACTCCACACGGGTGGTGGCGTCAATATCCAACATTCGTACCGGCAAGAACAAAAGGAATGGGGCCTTTCGATTGCGTAAGCACCTGCAATTGTTCTTAATTTTATTCAACCTGTGCCGCCGTGCAATTCTGTTCATGTCTAATCTTGACAACAACTTAGTTATCTAATTATTTGTTCTGTGAATGGATCAAAGCCTATCAAAATTGGCGACCTAGAAAAGAGGACGGGAATATGGATGCCCTGAAGATGACTGTTGCCGAAAGGCGCCAACTGACCGAGCACATTTGTGAATTTACGCTGGCACCCGCTGACGGAGAGAAGCTCCCGTCCTTCACGGCAGGTGCCCATATAACCGTACAGACACCGTCCGGTGCGATGCGAAGATACTCGCTTGTCAATGACGGGAAAGACCCCGAAGTATACAAGATCGCCCTGAAGCGTGAAATTAATGGTCGCGGCGGATCGATGTCTATGCATGACGATGCGCAAGAGGGGACCGAGCTACAAGTTGAGGCCCCGGAAAATACCTTTGAGCTGACCGATGCCAAGAACTACCTTCTCATCGCGGGTGGTATT
>NZ_JBDMZG010000157.1:0-15793 GCF_039769035.1 Pacificibacter sp. | reverse complement strand
GTTTTGTGCGGACATTGTTGGGAACATAAAGCTTGGAAAATGCTTTTTGTAACCAAGGATTTCACAGCTTCGCCTCTAAGCGGACATTGGTGCATCTAGCGAGTGAGGCTGTCAAACGCTGCATCGGGCCAAGTTTTCATTTGCGGTAAATTCATTCTCCATGACAGCCAAGAGAAATTACACCTTCGATAATGTAAAAATGTGTCCAGAAGGTCAGTGATGTTGTCAACCTGCATGGGATTCCAAGAACACTTCAAACGTGGCCAATCTTAAAGCCTCTAGATAGATGATTGCGCATCGCAAACAGCAATGCAGCGCCAGGTAAAACTGATGCGACAGTTACTGCCATCACCAATCCAATATCGGTCTGAAAACCAAAGAGCGCATTGATTGCCATGCTGATTGGCTTGCCATTGGTGGTTGTCAGGATGCGCGCAAAAACCACCTCAACCCAAGAAAACATGAAGCAAAAGAATGCTGTGACCGCGATGCCTGAGGCGATCTGTGGCATTAGAAATTTCCAAATAAATTGTGGGCGCGAATACCCATCCAGAAATGCGGTTTCATCCATTTCCTTAGGAGTAGCCGAAATAAACCCCTGCAAAATCCAAATCGATATTGGCAGGTTGAACAAGCAATGTGCCAGTCCAATGCCAAAGACTGAATTCACGATGCCGAGGGATGAAAATAACTGAAATATTGGCAAAGTGAGTACGACAGGCGGAGTGATACGAAAGGCGATGAACGCCAGAAAAAGGTGCTTGTCGCCAACGAACGACAGGCGAGAAAACGCATAGGCAGCAGGGATCGCGACGGGGATGGTGATCATGATGTTGATCAGCACATAGGCAATCGAATTGATGAAAGCCGAGCGCAAGTTGGGATCGGTCCAGATGCCTGCGTAGTTTGAAAACGTGAAGGTGCCGACCTCGGTGGCGGGCGTCGGCAATGTCGCCATGAAGCTAATCAAGGTCATTTGGATCAGTGGTAAGCACGCAAAGGCAATGAAGCTGAGTAAGAGCGTTCGTTTCATTACAGACAAATATTTCAGCGGACTCTTCATGCTGCCTCTGCGCGATCAAGCCTGCCTTGGGCTTTGCTAAAGGTCCATGCTACCGTCAAAACTATCAGGAAATAGATCACGGAGCGCGCGGCGGAGGGGCCATAGTTGAAGGCCTTGATCTCTTCGCCAAGATCAACGGCGAGGAACATGGTCGCACCGTTTGGCCCGCCCGCGTTGATCGGAAATGCCTCGGTGTAGATCATGAATGAATCCATGAACCGCAACAGGATTGCCATAAGAAGCACGTTGTAAAGTTTTGGCAGCTGAATGAAGCGGAACACCTGCCAAGGGCCCGCGCTATCGATTGCTGCGGCTTGATAATGGGCGGCGGGAATTGTGGTGAGCGCGCTGTAACACAGGATCACCACAAGACTGGTCCAATGCCAAACATCCATCGCGATGATCACCGCCCAAGTATGCACAACGGATAATTTCCAGTCGGCAGGCCAGCCAAATTGCGGGAACAGCCGTCCCAAAATGCCGGTGTCTGGGTTGAGCAGGCTGAGCCAGAGTGACGGGATCATGTTCCACGGCACAAGGAGCGGCAGGGCTATGAATGCGAGTGTGATGCCAACCCAGAATTTTTCCCGGGGAATGCAAAGAGCAATCGCGATGCCAAGTGGAATTTGGATCGCGAGGATCAGGACCGAGAATAAAGTGCTGCGGCCAAAGCTAGCCCAGAAGCGGCCAGAGCCAATTATTTCTGTATACCAGTCCGTTCCGACCCAGAAACGCGTATCGAGAATGAAGATTTCGAAGAAGGAATAGTTAATCACTGTGATTAGGGGGATCAGCCCGATGAGTCCAAGCACAAGCGTTGCGGGTAAGACGAAAATCCAGCCTGTGTTGTCGCGATTTTTCAAACGAGCGCCTCCAAATGCGATTTCTACCTGATCAGACAATAATCACTTCTGTCCCCCAGTTAGTGCAGTTGGAAATAAGATCCTTGGACAAGCTGCTGTCGGTGAAGAGCATGGTTACATCGCTCAGAGAGCAGATCGTGAGCGGCGCTTTGCGTTCGAATTTAATATGATCCGCGACGACCATGACCTTGCGGGATCTTTTGATAGCGGTGCTGCTGACCATGATTTCTTGGCCATCAAAATCAAGCAGGTCACCATCTGGATCAATTGCAGAGCAGCCAAGGACAGAATAATCAAACTTGAATTGCTTCACCATCTCCACGGTCAACCCGCCGACAATGCCGCCGTCTGCGCGTCGCAGGACGCCGCCAGCCAAGATGATTTCACTGCTGTGATTTGCAGCCAGAATATTTGCGATGTTCAAATTGTTGGTCACGACGAGCAGGTTTTCGTGATCAAGGAGTTCATGCGCTACGGCCTCGGTGGTGGTTCCGATGTTCATAAAGACCGAGGCACCATTGGGAATTTCCTGCGCACATCTGACAGCAATCGCCTTCTTGCCAGCCTCGTTTAACTTGCGGCGTTCTTCATATTGAATATTGATGACGCCCGAAGGGACAACTGCGCCCCCGTGCACGCGTTTAAGTCGTCCACTGTCTGCCAAATCGGACAGATCGCGACGGATGGTTTGGACGGTCACATCATAGAGTTCTGCAAGGCCGTCAACCGTGACTTTTCCGTCTTTACGGGCCAGTTCGAGTATCTCTCGTTGTCTGAAGTTCGAGACCATGGCTTCCTCACTCGCATTACCGCAACGCACGCCAAGGCTGCGGTGTCCGTTTCCCAGTAATAACCAACAGCTTTGGCCAAACGTCAAGAGTTCGATTCGCGTCAACGTGTTTGAAATTGAACAATTAGGGGCGCATCGCAAATAAAAACGCCTCATTTTTCAGCGTGTTAGGAAAAAACGAAAGAAAGCGAGCATTCGCTATTGCGTTAGTTTCTAATTCAGTGTTGATAGACGTTACGTCGCAAGCTGGAGGCTGTGGCGGAATATGAATGCGGGGAGGCTTCAGTGGACCAACGTGAAACTCACGACGTCGTCGACCTTTTTGTTATTGGTGGCGGCATCAATGGATGCGGTATTGCCCGTGACGCGGTCGGTCGCGGGCTCAGCGTTGAGTTGGCTGAAATGAACGATTTGGCCTCGGCCACGTCCTCTGCGTCGACCAAGCTTTTCCACGGCGGACTACGCTATCTGGAGTATTGGGAAGTCCGTCTTGTGCGTGAGGCGTTAATTGAACGCGAGACGCTGTTGCGAGCGATGCCACACATTTCTTGGCCGATGCGGTTCGTGCTGCCCTACCATGAAGACATGCGCTTTGACGGCGACACACCGACGTCGAAGGTTTTGAATATTGTGATGCCGTGGATGAAGGGGCGCAGGCCTGCATGGCTCATTCGTTTTGGGTTGTTCCTTTACGACAATCTTGGTGGACGTAAGATTTTGAAGGGGACAACCTCTTTGAGCCTGAACGGGACACCTGAGGGGTCACCACTTGAGGACCGCTTTCAGAAGGCTTTTGAGTATTCGGATTGCTGGATCGAAGATAGCCGCTTGGTTGCCCTTAATGCTCGCGACGCCCAAGCCCGGGGCGCAAAGATCAATGTCCGCACCAAGGTTGCATCGGCAGAGCAGATTGACGGCATTTGGCATGTGGTCCTAGAACCAAAAGGTTGCACCCCGCGCGTCGTGAAGGCACGTATGTTGGTGAATGCTGGTGGCCCGTGGGTGGAAAATATTATCCGCAACACCGTGCGGATCAATTCCACTGAAGGTGTGCGGCTTGTGCGCGGCAGTCACATCGTGACCCGCAAACTTTATGACCATGACAAATGCTATTTCTTTCAAGGTGAAGATGGGCGGATCATCTTTACGATCCCTTACGAGACCGATTTCACATTGATCGGCACGACCGATGCCGACCATACAGATGTTAATCAAAAGCCAGTTTGCACGCCCGAAGAGCAGGATTATCTTTTGGCGTTCGCGTCCAAATATCTAAAAAATGACGTCACAAAAGATGATGTCGTCTGGACCTACTCCGGCGTGCGACCGCTTTATAATGATGGCGCTAGCTCGGCCACTGCGGCAACCCGCGATTATGTGTTAAAGGTTGATCAGTCGGCCGGCGCGCCAATCCTGAATGTCTTTGGCGGCAAAATCACGACATACCGTAGGCTGGCTGAAACGGCTTTGGAAAAGATCACGCCATTCTTTCCAAAAGCGGGCAAGCCCTGGACCGCAGGCGTGCCATTACCGGGTGGAAATTTTCCGGTGGACGGGGTTGACGCGCTGACACAGCGACTAGCCGCGCGGTATACTTTTCTGAGCCCCACTTGGGTCGCCCGTTTGATCAAAGCTTACGGTCTGGATGCATTCAATGTGCTGGGCGACGCGAAGGTTGAGGCTGATCTTGGTCAAAACTTCGGGGCGAACTTGACTGAGCGGGAAGTGAACTGGCTGGTTGAAAACGAATTTGCGCGAACTGCGGAGGATATCGTTTGGCGTCGCTCAAAACTAGGTCTTCGTCTGACGACACAAGAAATTGACGTGCTTGACGCATCGCTGGCAAAAGCGCCTGCTACGTCGTCACAGCAGCACGCAGTGTAAGCTGCGAAAAGGGGAGAGAGAAATGTCACTTGTTTTAGAGGGCGTGTCGAAGGTCATGAATGGCCAGACACATATTTACCCCACTGATTTGGAGCTGCAGTCGGGCACAATGAACGTGTTGCTTGGGCCAACGTCGTCTGGGAAGACGTCATTGATGCGCCTGATGGCGGGGCTTGATGTGCCTAATGCAGGCAAGGTGATCTGGGGCGGCAAAGACGTCACTGGCATGCGTGTGCAAGATCGCGGTGTCGCGATGGTGTATCAGCAGTTCATCAATTATCCGTCAATGACCGTTTACGAGAATATCGCCAGCCCGATGCGGCTGTTGAAACAATCCGCCGATCAGATTGATGCTGCCGTGAAAAAGGCCGCTGACCTTATGAAGCTCACCCCGTTTCTGGATCGTAAACCGCTCGCTCTTTCTGGTGGTCAGCAACAGCGTTGTGCGCTTGCACGGGCGTTGGTGAAAGATGCGGGCCTTGTGTTGTTAGATGAGCCCTTGGCAAACCTCGACTATAAATTGCGCGAAGAATTGCGCGCAGAGATCCCGAAGATTTTTGAAGAAGCGGGTTCAATCTTTGTTTATGCGACCACGGAGCCTGAAGAGGCGCTGTTGCTAGGCGGGAATACCGCCACGATTTGGGAAGGCCGTATCACGCAATTTGACAAGACCCCGATCGTTTATCGCCAGCCAGTGAATGCGACGACCGCGCGGGTTTTCTCGGATCCACCGATGAACTTTTTGAAGTTTGAAAAGGCTGGCAATCAAATCCGTTTTGCAGATGGGCAGCTGAGCAGTGCCACCTTGGGTGCTTTTGCAGGGCTTGGCGACGGCAGTTATGTCGCGGGCTTTCGTCCAAACCACCTAAAGCTAAACAAAGAAGCGCCCGACGCGCTGGAATTTACGGGCAAGTTGAATGTGACCGAGATCACGGGTTCGGAGACATTTATCCACCTTAAGCATCACAGCGAAAACTGGGTCGGCCTCGTGCACGGCGTTAAGAATTTGAAAATTGGTGCGCCACTGAGCGTCTATCTGGATCAAGCTCACGTTTATATCTTTGCGCAAGACGGCACCTCTGTCGCCCCTGCGTCTTATGCAGCTGCAGTTTGAGGGAACGGAACAATGGCAAAAATTACCCTCGAAAATCTGGCACATTCCTACCTGCCGAACCCAAAGCATGAAGACGACTATGCGCTTAAAGAGTTAAATCACGATTGGGTGGATGGCGAGGCCTATGCCCTGCTTGGGTCGTCTGGGTGCGGGAAATCCACTTTGCTCAATATCATTTCTGGCCTGTTGCACCCCAGTCAAGGGCGCATTCTGTTCAACGATAAGGACGTCACAAACGCGCCCACGACGCAGCGCAATATCGCGCAGGTGTTCCAGTTCCCCGTGGTCTATGACACGATGACCGTGCGCGATAACTTGGCGTTTCCACTGCGAAACCGTGGTGCGGATCCGACCTATATCAAAGACCGCGTGCAGCAGATTGCCGCGATGATCGGGATGGAAGACAGCCTGAACCACAAGGCGCGTGGCTTGACAGCAGATGCCAAGCAAAAGATCTCGCTTGGTCGTGGCATGGTGCGTGAAGACGTGAATGCGTTGTTGTTTGACGAGCCGCTGACGGTGATCGATCCGCATATGAAGTGGGAGTTGCGCACGCAGCTCAAATCACTGCACCACGAGTTTGGCCACACGATGATTTATGTGACCCATGACCAGACCGAGGCGCTGACCTTCGCGGATAAAGTGGTTGTCATGTATGATGGCCGCGTTGTGCAAATGGGCACGCCACAAGAATTGTTCGAGACCCCTGAGCATACGTTTGTTGGTTACTTCATCGGGTCTCCGGGCATGAATGTGCTTGCTGCCGAAGTGCAAGGCGATACCGCTGTCATTGGCGGGACACAAATCGCACTGGGCAAAGGTTTTGGCCGCCCTGCTGGGAACGTTGAACTGGGTGTGCGGCCCGAATTCACCTCGCTGAGTGCGTGTGATGCTGGATTGCCCGTCACAATCAAGCGGGTTGAAGATGTCGGTCGCCACAAGATTGTGCGCGCTGATTTCCAAGGCACGGAGATCAACATTTTGGCGGGAGAGGGCGAAAATATCTCGCCCGATATGAACCGCGTTGTTTTCGATACCGCTGGCATCAACGTCTATTCCAATAGCTGGCGCGTCGCGCCCGAGGTGGCGTGATGACACAGGTATTCTGCTCCCCTTTAAAAGGAACCCGTCATGAATAAGACAGTCAATCAAAAGGCCTGGTTTCTGATTTTACCTGTGCTTCTGCTCGTCGCCTTTTCGGCGGTTATCCCGCTGATGACGGTCGTGAACTATTCGGTCCAAGATACCTTTGGACAAAACAAGTTTTTCTGGGCGGGCCTCGACTGGTTTAAGGAAATGATGGCATCCGAGCGCATGTGGGATGCGCTTGGTCGCCAAATTGCGTTCTCGGCCATCATTTTGGCGATTGAAATTCCCTTGGGCATTTTTGTGGCGCTGAATATGCCCAAAAAAGGATTCTGGGCTTCCACTTGTCTGATCTTGATGTCGCTGCCTTTGCTAATTCCTTGGAATGTGGTCGGCACGATTTGGCAGATTTTCGGGCGCGTTGATATTGGGCTTCTTGGCTATACGCTGGCCGCATTGGGGATCGATTATAACTATACGCAAGACTTCTTTGCGGCATGGGCGACTGTCATCGTGATGGATGTTTGGCACTGGACATCGCTGGTTGCGTTGCTTGCCTATGCGGGTTTGCAGTCTATCCCTGATGCCTACTATCAAGCTGCAAAGATTGACCAAGCCAGCCGTTGGAAAGTATTCCGCTTTATCGAGCTGCCCAAGATCATGGGCGTGCTGATGATCGCGATCCTGCTCCGCTTTATGGATAGTTTCATGATCTACACCGAGCCCTTTGTGGTGACAGGTGGTGGTCCAGGTAACTCGACGACGTTCTTGTCGATTGACTTGGTCAAGATGGCGCTTGGACAATTCGACCTTGGCCCCGCAGCCGCGTTCTCGATTATGTATTACCTCGTGATCCTGCTGATTTCATACGTCTTCTACACTGTGATGACGAACCTCGATAAAAGGGATGGCCACTGATGTCTGACTTTACAAACACAGCAACAAAGCGCGGCTTTGCCCTACCAAAGATCAAGGGCAATGCAATCGTAATGGGCCTATACTTGCTGTTCCTTCTCTTGCCGATCTATTGGCTTTTGAACATGAGCCTGAAGAACAATTCGGAGATTTTGAACAGCTTCACACTTTGGCCGCAAGACTTGACGTTCGACAACTACATCACGATCCTGACGGACCCGTCGTGGTATATGGGATACGTGAACTCGATGATCTATGTCGTCATGAACATGGTTATCTCATTGGTTGTTGCCCTGCCTGCGGCCTATGCCTTTAGCCGCTATTCGTTCATGGGCGACAAGCACTTGTTCTTTTGGTTGCTGACCAACCGGATGGCCCCACCTGCGGTTTTCGCACTGCCATTCTTTCAGCTTTATAGCTCGGTCGGCTTGTTCGACACTCATATCGCTGTGGCCTTGGCGCACGCCTTGTTCAACGTGCCGCTGGCGGTGTGGATCCTGGAAGGGTTCATGCGCGGCGTGCCTAAGGAAATCGACGAGACAGCCTATATCGACGGCTATTCGTTTCCGAGGTTCTTCTTGCGTATTTTTACACCACTCGTGGCATCAGGGATCGGTGTGACGGCGTTCTTCTTGTTCATGTTCTCATGGGTTGAACTACTGCTCAGCCGGACGTTGACATCGGTGAACGCCAAACCAATTGCCGCCACTATGACACGCACAGTCGGTGCTGCGGGGATCGACTGGGGGGTTCTCGCTGCCGCGGGTGTTCTCACCATCATTCCGGGCGCTTTGGTGATCTATTTTGTTCGCAACTACATCGCCAAGGGCTTTGCCCTGGGTCGCGTGTAAGAAAAGAAAGAGGAGAAAAACAATGGACTGGATGGCATGGACTTGGCCGACCGCCGCTTTCTTTGGCGTGATCGCACTGACCTTGATCACCTTTACGATCTTGGCAATCAAATATCCCGAGGTGCCGCGTAACGGTGTCCTTGGGATCGAAACGACGCGCGGTGACAGATTATTCATCACGCTACTGGGCTCGGCCTTTATCAATTTGGCTTGGCTTGGACTACTCAGCGCCCCCCAATGGGGAGCACTGATCGTATGTCTCTTTTACGCCATTGCGGTTTTCCGCTGGGTTTGAGGGACGGCACTATGGGCAATCCAGTTTGCAAGAGTGGGATTGTCTTGAATGTTCTATTTTTAGGGAGGAACAAAAATGAACTTGCGACTTAAAGGAACGACTGCGTTAAGCCTAGCTGCTTGCATGCTTGCCGCACCTGCGTTCGCCGATATGGATGCCGCTAAGGCATTCCTTGATACTGAGATTGGCGATCTTTCGACGCTCTCACGCGCCGACCAAGAAGCTGAACTTCAGTTTTTTGTCGACGCGGCAACACCATATGCTGGTATGTCGATCAACGTAGTTTCCGAGACGATTGGGACTCACACGTATGAGTCCACCGTTCTGGCACCTGCGTTTGAAGCCATCACAGGCATCAAGGTTACGCATGACTTGATCGGTGAAGGCGACGTTGTTGAAAAGCTGCAGACACAAATGCAGTCGGGCGAAAACATCTATGACGCCTATATCAACGACTCTGACCTGATCGGCACGCACTGGCGTTATAAGCAAGCGCGCAACCTGACCGACTGGATGGCAGGCGAAGGCGCTGGCGTCACCAATCCGAACCTTGATCTGGAAGACTTCATCGGTATTGATTTCACAACAGGTCCGGATGGCAAAGTCTATCAGTTGCCAGACCAACAGTTTGCGAACCTCTATTGGTTCCGTGCTGACTGGTTCGACGACGCGCAGAACAAGGCAGACTTCCTTGCGAAGTATGGCTACGAGCTTGGCGTGCCTGTGAACTGGACTGCCTATGAAGACATCGCGGAATTTTTCACTGGTCGTGACTTGTCACGCATGGGTGTTGAAGGCGACGTCTTTGGTAACATGGACTACGGCAAGAAAGACCCGTCTTTGGGTTGGCGCTATACTGACGCGTGGCTTTCCATGGCTGGCGCTGGTGACGTAGGCGAGCCAAACGGCCTGCCAGTTGACGAATGGGGTATCCGCGTCAATGAAAAGTCCCAGCCTGTTGGCTCTTGTGTCGCGCGTGGCGGTGCCACCAACGGCCCGGCAGCCGTCTACGCTGTTACCAAAGCAATCGAATGGTTGGAAAAGTATTCTCCACCCGCCGCTGCTGGTATGACGTTCTCTGAAGCTGGCCCTGTTCCTGCACAAGGCAACGTCGCACAGCAGATGTTCTGGTATACTGCGTTTACAGCAGCGTCGATCGAACCTGATCTGCCTGTAATGAACGAAGATGGCACGCCAAAGTGGCGTATGGCACCTTCGCCACACGGTGCATATTGGACCGAAGGCACCAAGATCGGCTACCAAGACGCCGGCTCATGGACGCTGATGGAATCGACACCTGTTGATCGTGCGCAAGCTGCGTGGCTTTATGCGCAGTTCGTGACATCCAAGACTGTGGACGTGAAGAAAAGCCATGTTGGTCTGACATTCATTCGTGAATCAACGATCCAGCACGAAAGCTTTACCGAGCGTGCGCCGAAATTGGGTGGCTTGATCGAATTCTATCGCTCACCAGCACGGGTTCAGTGGTCGCCAACAGGCACCAACGTTCCTGACTATCCAAAGCTGGCTCAGCTGTGGTGGCAGAACATCGGCGACGCAATGTCCGGTGCAAAGACTCCACAAGAGGCGCTTGACGCACTTTGCGAAGATCAGGAAAAAGTGCTGATCCGTTTGGAGCGGTCTGGCGTTCAGGGTGAACTTGGCCCGGTTATGAACGAAGAAAGCGATCCGTCATTCTGGCTTGACCAGCCTGGTTCGCCAAAGGCACAGCTTGCCGATGAAAATGAAACGCCCGTCACCATCGCGTATGACGAGCTGATCAAATCTTGGCAGTAAGCTAAACATCCGGGGCCACGGTGTTGGCCCCGGATACCTTGCTATCCCGCACAACTTAGTTTTATGCGCCGTCACATCCTTGTGGTTGTCGACTTCTTGCAACCTACACCTAGGGGCCTCACATGACTTATATCCTCGCCATTGATCAGGGCACGACCTCGACCCGTGCAATTGTATTTGATAGTGCGATGTCGGTTGTCGCCAGCAGGCAATGCGAATTCGAACAACATTTTCCACAATCTGGCTGGGTCGAGCACGATCCCTATGATCTGTGGGACACGACAATGGCCACATGCAGTGATGCCATGTCCGGCGCTAATATTTCCACCGCGCAGATTTCCGCCATTGGCATCACCAACCAACGTGAAACCACGATCGTGTGGGACAAGACTACGGGCGTGCCGATTTATAACGCGATCGTTTGGCAAGACAGGCGCACCGCCGATCAGTGCCAGATTTTGCGCGATGCAGGCCATGCCGATATGATTAGCGCCCGCACCGGTCTGCTGGTGGATCCCTATTTCTCCAGCACCAAACTCAAGTGGATTCTGGATCACGTCGACGGGGCACGCGACCGCGCGGCCAAAGGCGAATTGCTGTTTGGCACGGTTGATAGTTTCCTGATTTGGAAGCTGACGGGCGGTGCGGTTCATGCGACAGACGCGACGAATGCCGCGCGCACAATGCTTTACGATATCCGCAAGGGACGCTGGAGCAAGACCATCTGCGATCTGCTTGATATCCCGATGCAGATGCTTCCCGAGGTCAAAGACAGCGCTGCTGATTTCGGCGAGACCAACGCGGCCATCTTTGGTGTGCCAATCCCGATTTGCGGCGTTGCAGGTGATCAGCAAGCGGCTGCGGTGGGACAGGCCTGTTTTGAGCCGGGCATGATGAAATCAACCTATGGCACGGGCTGTTTTGCGCTCTTGAACACAGGCGAGACGCCTGTTGTGTCGAAAAATCGCCTATTGACCACGATTGCCTATCAGTTGGACGGTAAGCCAACTTACGCGCTGGAAGGTTCGATTTTCGTGGCGGGCGCTGTTGTGCAATGGTTGCGTGACGGCCTTCATATCATCAGCGACGCGGCCGAGACACAAGCGCTGGCAGCGCAAGCCGACCCGCATCAGAATGTTGTGATTGTTCCAGCCTTTGTGGGACTGGGCGCACCTTATTGGAATGCCGAATGCCGTGGCGCCGCCTTTGGACTGACACGCGGCACGGGCCCTGCTGAAATGGCTAAGGCCGCGCTGGAGAGTGTGGGGTATCAGACGCGTGATTTGCTAGAAGCTATGTCTGCCGATTGGCAAGCGACGGGCGTGCAACCGACCTTGAGGGTTGATGGCGGCATGTCGGCAAGCGATGGGGCGATGCAATTTCTGTCCGATATTATTGGCGCACCAGTCGATCGCCCCAAAATTCGCGAAACGACTGCCCTTGGTGCCGCTTGGCTCGCGGGCATGCATGTTGGTCTCTATCCTGATCAGGCGACGTTCGCCGCGCGGTGGGCCTGCGAAACCGAATTTACACCGAAAATGGAAGAGGCCACGCGGCAGGACAAATATGCGTCTTGGAAAAAGGCCGTCCATGCCACGATGAGTTTTTGAGGAAGTAATTTGACTGATATGACCCTGCGGCGCTATTTGACGCAAAGCGCATTAGACCCTAACCTGATCTTCCTGCTTGAAGATATCGCGAGTTCATGTCGCGTCATCGCGGACCATGTGCGCAATGGTGCGTTTGAGGGCAACCTTGGCTCTGCCAATGCGACAAACATTCAAGGCGAGACACAAAAGACTCTCGATATTTTGGCGAACGATGAGTTTGAGCGGATTTGTGCAAACAGCCCGCACCTTGCGGCGCTCGTGTCGGAAGAAGTCGAGGAAGTCACGTGGTTGAAGGATCCCGAGGCAGGGGACTATCTGCTGTATTTCGACCCTTTGGATGGCTCGTCGAATTTGGATGTGAATTTGTCCGTTGGCTCCATTTTCGCGGTGATGCAGGTGCAGTCGGACGGGGACCGCAATGTCCTGCACAAAGGGCGTTATCAGGTCTGCGCGGGATACGCGATTTATGGCCCTTCGTTGATGTTTGTTCTTACTGTTGGTGGCAAGGTCGCTGGCTTTACCTGTCAGCATGGCACCGGAGATTTTCGACTAACCCACCCCGATATGAAAGTGCCTGCCGAGACGTCCGAATTCGCGATCAATACCTCGCGCTATCGCTATTGGGACGCGCCTGTGCGTCGCTACGTCGACGAATGTGTCGCAGGCGAAGAGGGTGTGCGGCTTCGGTCGTTCAATATGCGCTGGACTGCATCAATGGTTGCCGAAATCCACCGCATTTTGACGCGTGGCGGCGTCTTTTTGTATCCCGCCGATAGCAATAACCGCAATGCGGGTGGCAAGCTCAGGCTGATGTATGAGGCTAATCCCATGGCCATGATTATTGAACAAGCGGGTGGAGCGGCCTCTACGGGGCATACCCCAATTTTAGATATCGCGCCCACAGGTCCGCACCAGCGGGTCCCCGTCATTCTTGGGTCGCGGTCCGAGGTTGAACGGCTCATCACTTATCACACGACTGAACGCGCGACTGCGCAATAGGAATTTACAGTATGGCCCTCGTTTCACTTCGCCAATTACTCGATCATGCGGCAGAGCACACCTATGCGCTACCTGCATTTAACGTAAACAATATGGAACAGATGTTGGCGATTATGGCTGCGGCTGACGCGACAGATAGTCCGGTGATTATGCAGGCCAGCCGTGGTGCACGTGCTTTTGCCAATGATATCGTGCTGTCGCATTTAATCCGCGCGGCCATCGAACTTTATCCGCATATCCCTGTTTGCATGCACCAAGATCACGGCAATTCGCCTGCCACATGTATGTCCGCGATCACCAATGGGTTTTCGTCGGTGATGATGGACGGATCGTTGCAGGGTGACGGCAAATCACCTGCCGATTTTGCCTATAACGTCGCAGTGACCGCAAAGGTGACCGAGATGGCGCACCTTGTCGGTGTCTCGGTAGAAGGGGAGCTTGGGCATCTAGGCTCGCTTGAGACTGGAAAAGGTGAGGTTGAGGATGGTCACGGATTTGACGGCGTCATGGACCGCGCATCTTTGGTGACGGACCCTGATGAGGCTGCTGAATTCGTGCGCCTGACGCAAGTTGACGCGCTAGCAGTCGCGATTGGCACATCGCATGGGGCCTATAAGTTTTCGCGAAAGCCAGACGGTGACATCTTGGCGATGGATGCGCTTCAGGCGATCCATGCACGTATTCCTGAAACGCATTTGGTAATGCATGGCTCGTCATCGGTCCCACAGGACCTGCAAGATATCATCAACACTTATGGCGGACAAATCGCGCCCACGTGGGGCGTGCCTGTTGAGGAAATTGAGCGCGGCATCAAGCACGGAGTGCGCAAAGTTAATATTGATACTGATCTGCGCATGGCGCTGACGGGGGCCATTCGTAAGGTGTTTGCTGAGACCCCAAGCGAGTTCGACCCGCGCAAATATCTTGCTCCAGGTGTCGACGCGATGACCGCCGTCTGCAAAGATCGGTTCGAGCGATTTGGTGCGGCGGGCATGGCCGGTAAGATTAATCCGGTCCCGCTGTCGCAGATGGCCAATCGCTACGTTTCTGCCAATTTGGCACTCGCTTCATAAGGCAATAGATCGATGTTTTCATTCTCCAGCCCCCAAACCATCCACTTTGGACGCGGTCAAAGCCAGCAAGCGGCGAGCATTGCAATTGGCTTTGGCGAAACCGTTCTTTTAATTCATGGGGCCAATGCCAAGCGGGCCGAATGGCTGGTGACGTCTTGCCGTGACGCGGGACTCACAATAAAAACAATGGCTTGCCAGAATGAACCGTCGTTGCCCGATATCGAACGTGCCTTGGGGGGGCTGCAAGGGTTCCGTCCGGCGGTTGTGATCGGGCTTGGTGGAGGGTCCGTCATTGACTTTGCCAAGGCGCTGGCAGCCCTGATCCCCTGCGCGGGGCCTGCCCTAAGTTATCTTGAAGTCGTAGGAGATGGCCGCCCACTGGACGCCTCGCCAATTCCGATGATTGCAATGCCGACCACAGCAGGCACTGGTGCAGAAGTGACGAAGAACGCCGTGATTTCTGTGCCTGAACGTGGCCTGAAGGTCAGCTTACGCGACCCACGCATGATCCCGCAGATTGCCATTGTTGACGCGGGCCTAATGCAAGGCGCGCCGCAACATGTGACACTTGCCGCAGGGTTGGATGCTGTCACACAGGTGATCGAGCCTTACCTATCGATCAAATCAAACCCGATGACCGACGCGATTTGCAGAGCGGCTATTCCGGTTGGTTTGAGCGTGTTGCGTGACGTTGTCGAAAACGATTCCCCTGACGCATGGGACGCAATGGCTTGGGTCAGTACCTGTGGCGGCTTGGCTTTGGCAAATGCAGGGCTGGGGGCTATTCACGGCTTTGCTGGTGTCATCGGGGGGCAAACCAATGCGCCACATGGCGAAATTTGCGGGACCTTGCTGCCTGCCGTGCTCGAAAGTCATTTGAAAAAAGCAAAAAAAGACACTGACATTCACAAACGGATAAGTTGGGTGCGACGGCAAATTGGCACCCACTTTGCCATGGGTCGTCAAAGTTGCGGGATTGCCGAACTCAGAAAGTGGTCGGCAACGCTGGGCCTGCGCAGCCTTCAGGGTTTGGGGCTTTCTTGCGATGATTATGACGAGGTCGCTAACGCCGCAGCCAAGGCGTCTTCTATGAAAGGAAACCCGTTCCCGCTAACTCACATGGATCTGCTCGAGATCTTGAGAGCCGCAAGTTAAACTAACAAATTGCACAGCAATTATAGTTCCATACGAAGTCTGATAACCGTAACTTACCGTGATATGTGCGGCGATAAAGCAATCGCACCTTGGGCTAAAGCGGATTTTCGTGGCAGATTGATTGAAAGGCAGGTTAGGGTCGAAAGTTTTTAAAGTAACTCAACCGCCTCGCTCAACTGCTCAGAATTGACGTCGATGTATCTCTGAGTGGTGGATATATGGGAATGCCCCGCCAGCTCTGCCAACAACCTTACCCCAACGCCCTTGTTGGCTAGCCGCGTGATGTAAGTGCGTCTTC
>NZ_JBDMZG010000023.1:0-72238 GCF_039769035.1 Pacificibacter sp. | reverse complement strand
GCGTCACATGCGGCTCGCGATATTGCGCCTGATACCCGCCCCCTTGGGCGACAGGTTCGATATTGTCTGGCGGATCATAGCTGGCACAAGCTGAGGACAGGAAAAGCGAACCAATAACGCCGAGTGTTGTAAATTTCTTGGCCATCTCGGCCTCCGATAGATGATAAATTGAACTGAAAACATCATAGGATACGGATGCAGAACGGGGCGAGGACGCCAACGGCTAATTCGCCTATCCTAACGGATAGTCTCTTGTGCTTTTGGGACCAGAAACTGACCGGTTGCGCGGCAGACAATCGTAGCTTGGTTCAGGCAAGATCAGGGCAACTCAACGAAAGCTGCCCCATGCCCTTGCCCTCACAAACCAAATCACTTGCGACAAACCTGCTTGCTTACGGCGCCTCAGAAGTCGCGTCCAAGGCGTCGCGTCTGTTGGTCGTGGTGGCCGTTGCACGCACGCTTGATCTGACACAAATCGGGATTGCGGCTGCGGCCATGGCCGCCGGTGACATCCTGAAAGCACTGACCGAAAACGGGGTCGGGCAGCGTATCATCGCGGCGCGTGATACAGAGCTTGATGCAACCTGCGCCACGGCGCATCGCATTTTCTGGATTTGGTGCATTGGCCTATTTTTGGCTCAGGCCTGTCTCGCGGCGGGCCTGTATTTCACCGGCGCCAGCCCGCTTTTGGCAGGGTTGTTGTTCTTGATGGGCGCTGAGTATCTTTTCATGCCTGCGGGCCTTGTTCAGGTCGCCTTGGCCATGCGCGCTGGCAAGCTGAAACAAACCGCGGCCATCGCGGGCGCTCAATTCGTCGGGGCCAATTTGTTGGCCATTGTCTTGATCATGCTGTGGCCGTCAGCAATCGCCTTGGTGCTGCCGCGCGTCCTATCGGCCCCAATATGGCTGATCGCGGTCCGCAGACTTCACCCTTGGAAATCACAAGGTACGACACGCGCATCACTGCGTCCGTTCATAACTTACGGTGTAGCTGTGCTCGGCATTGAAGTTGTAAAAGTCATGCGCTTGCAAGCCGACAAATTGGTCATCGGGGTTACCTTGGGAGCTGAAACCTTGGGGCTCTATTTTATGGCATTCAACGCGGGGCTGAGCCTGTCAAACGCCTTTACTCAAGCATTGTCGACGGTGCTATTTCCGCTCTTGGCACAATCGAATGACATGAAGACTTCGTTACGACAAAGCTTAGCTTTGGGCATCGCGATGATCGCGCCGTTGGTGGTTTTGCAAGCGCTCCTTGCCCCGTATTACGTCCCGATCTTGTTGGGAAACGGATGGGATGACATTGAAATTTATGTGCAAATCCTTTGCTTGTTGGCAATTCCAACGACGCTATGGACCACAGCTGCCAGCCATTTACGCATCACCGATCGCGCCCATCAAGAGTTGCTTGTCACGGCCACATTGGCGGCCTGTGTGATACTCAACGCTTTGCTTTTGGGGCCACTCGGCCTGTTCGCGCTGACAACCGGATATGTCGTGATCTCGACGATCGTCATGCTTTTGGCAGGCGTCATCACCCTTCGCCCCGTCTTTGAACCTTCCAATCAATTGGTGACCGAATGACCTATTTCTCTGTGATCATCCCATGTTTTAATGCCGCCGAAACACTGCCTCAGACGTTGGACAGTCTGCGTGCCCAAACATATCTGGGATGGGAAGCGATCTGTATCGACGACGGGTCGACAGATCACACGCGGACAGTTGTCGCACATTATGCCGCGCTTGATGAACGTATCAAGCTTGTCCGCAACATTGGAAAGGGCCCAAGCCGCGCGCGCAATATGGTTCTGATGCAGCGAACCGCGACGGATGTGCTTGCGTTTTGTGATGCCGATGACATTTGGGCGCCAAACAAGCTGGCCCAACTTCATTTTTGTTTTCAAAGCCATAGCGTTGACGCAGCCTATGGCAAAATCGCCTTCTTCACTCACAAGCCAAGTGACGCGCGCACCCAATCGACTGTGCCGGAAAGTGACCTGACAATCCCAATGCTACTGGCCGAAAATCCGGTCTGTACCATGTCCAACCTGGCCGTGCGGGCACGTGTGTTCCAAGCGACCGACGGCTTCGATGAACAGATGGTTCACAACGAAGATTTGGACTGGCTGATAAGGCTGGTTGGTGGTGGTGCTCGCGTTGTTGGATTGGATATGTTGCAGACCTACTACCGGACCAACCCGCGCGGACTGTCCAGCGATTTGGACGCCATGCGACAAGGCCGAGAAGCTGCGATCCGCACGGCAAAATCGTTTGGGTTTGGTGTCGATGATGCCGCGAACGCGGTCTACTTTCGCTATCTGGCGCGTCGCGCCTTGCGGCTGGGGGGTGGATCCTCTGCGTTAAAACTCGCCTTGCGGGGGCTAGCGACCAGCCCTGCAGGATTTTTCAGCTGTCCCAGACGCGGTGTGTTGACCTTGGGGGCCGCTGTTTGCGCAGCTTGTGTCCCCGCCGCGCTGTCCCGCTACCTATTCGCACATTAATCTGATGGAGACCCCGATGCCCCTAGCCTCAATCGTCGTGCCCGCTTTCAACGTGTCTGCCACCGTCGCAGAAACCTTGGATGCGCTCTTGGCCCAAACGTTCACCAACGTGGAAATCATCGTGGTTGATGATGGATCAACGGATATGACGTCAGACATTTTGGACGCCTATGCGTCCGATCCGCGCATTCGGATCATCCGTCAACGCAACCGTGGCCTTGCCGGAGCACGCAACACTGGGATTCATGCAGCGAAGGGGTTCGCAATCGGGTTTTGCGATGCAGATGACATTTGGGAACCATCCAAGCTGGAGTGCCACATCGAGCATCTTTTGAACAAACCAGATGTCGGGGTCAGCTTTTCTGGCTCTGCGCTGATTGATGACAACGGGGCCGACTTAGGGCTTGCACAACGCCCGCGTTTGCGCAGAATTACGGCGGCGCACATCCTCAAACGGAACCCGATTGGCAACGGGTCCGCCGCGGTCATTCGCCGAGAGGTATTCCATGACATCGCCTATCGCCCCAGCAGCGAACGCGTTCGAAACTGGTACTTTGACGAAACGTTCCGACAATCCGAAGACATCGAATGTTGGCTTCGCATAGCGCTGACAACCGACTGGGCAATCGAGGGCGTGGAAGGGCTGCTTACCCGTTATCGCATAAATTCAGGCGGCCTGTCCGCCGCGACCGATGATCAACTGGCATCATGGGAACGGATGCTGGAAAAACTGACAGCATTGCGCCCCGCCTTTTTTGCGCGTCACAGCCGAGCGGCGCGCGCCTATCAATTGCGGTATCTGGCGCGGCGCGCGATCAGTGATCATGATGCGGATCGGGCCATGGAAATGGTAAAGGCCTCGTTCGGTCAATCCACCCGTCCCCTTATTGAAGAACCATCCAAGACGCTCACAACACTAGGTGCAGCATTGTTGCTACGCTTTGGTGGGCAAGAAGCACTTCGCGTATTGATGCGGGAAAGAGGAGCCTGAACCATGAGACACAAACCAGTCATTTTACATCTTGTTGATGATACGACAGCAGGCGGCGTCATGCGCGTTATTGAATGCATTTGCGGGTCAAATGTGCTCGCAAATTCCGGCACGCACCGTGTGCATCGCGTTACACGTGGCCGGTTCATGATCTTGCCGGACTGGGCGGACATTATCGTGTCGCACACCACCATCAGTTGGCGCAGTTTGCCCGCGTTGATCGCCTTGCGCGCATCACACCCCAAGACGCCGTTAATCCATGTCGAGCATAGCTACACCGCCGCTTTTGTGAGCCACAACGTGACCCACAACGGGCGGTTCTCGAGCCTACTTAAGGCGGCCTTTTCCTTGTTTGATCGGGTCGTTGCGGTCAGCCATGCGCAAGCAAACTGGATGACATCGCGAAAGCTCGTTTCCGCGCAGCGCCTCACCACGATCCAATCTTGCGTCGATCTAACCCCGTTTCATGCAATCAACCCAGCGGCTGGTCCGATAAAAACATTTGGCGCGATAGGCCGACTAGATCAGCAAAAAGGGTTTGATATGCTAATCAACGCGTTCAAAGCCCTGCCAGATCCATCGCTTAGGCTAAAGATCTTTGGAACGGGCCCTGAAGAACAAGCACTACGCGAGACAGCTGCAGGGGACGGAAGAATTGAATTCATGGGGTTCTGCACTGACCCATCCCTACCGTTCAAAGATGTTGACGCCGTCGTCATGCCATCGCGGTGGGAAGCTTTTGGCCTGGTCGCGATAGAAGCGCGGGCAGCCGGCCGACGGCTGCTGTGCTCGCGTGTTGACGGGCTGATGGATCACGCGTCACTGGGCACGGACTATTTCAACACCTACACCAAAACCCATTTGGCCGCAGCCATGTCGAGACTTGCGAAACAGAGCAATGGTATCAGCATTCCAAACGGCGGGATCAATCAATTGGCGGTTTTTCAGGAATCTTGGAACAATCTCATTTCTGAATTCGCCGACAGAGCGAAAAAAGCGAGCCCTGCATTCCTTGCAAAGCCACCACACGGACAAAGACGCGCCGACGGCTGAGCTTGCCCAAGCCACACGCGATCTCAGCAAATGGTCGACGCCATTTTACATGCAGAGGGCCTTGCGTTATCAAGTTTCAGTAGTACGTCAGAGTAAGTAGAGAATTGGTTGCGGGAGGGCGCAACCGCCGAAGCCGACCAAAGTTAAAATGTGTTGTTTAACCTAATGTGACCGACGACAAGACCTCTCTCACTGCGAACGCCGCCAACGACCACGGCGTAAAATAATTCCCCTCTCGACATAGCTTAGGCCCGCGGAAGCGCAGCGGGAGGGCCTGTGTGTGGTTACCGCAGGCAGTGGGAAGGCCCTACTTTGGGCAAGGTGAAAGTAACGAACACCCTGAGAAATCTACCCGAAGAAGGTCCACTAGACGGTAAAGGGTCGCCAATTGATTTGATTGCAAGCGTGTGTTTGAAAGGAGCTAGTTGAATTGGTGAATCCAAAACAGATCAGTATCTTGGGGAGTGTCTCTGACGTCAACGCCTAGAAGCTTTAGATAATCGAAACTTTCCTTCAAAATCACCTTATCAAATTGTAGATCCACGACGATCCTCTTTAAAATTTCATTCTCTGTTTTGGGAACCTTCATCTCAGAAAGTTGTGGTCTCGCCATCCCTCCACACTTCTTGCGCCAGTAGTCATAGTTCTTATCCGAAATCCCAGCCTTGCGGACAGCTCCAGCAACATCCATACCATCGTGCAAATGAACATCAATCTCGCGCGACAGCCTTAGCGCATATTCATCAGAATACAGTTTAAATGCCATGCCTCTAAACTCCTGCTATCAACAAATAGTGGCACAGTTTTAGGGGGCCAAGCCTCCCGGTTCTTCTTGGCAGTGGTCTAAACGAAAGGCAGAGTCGAGAAGTAGAAGATCTTCAGCTAGAATTCCCTAGACAGCTTCAAATGCAGCTCGCGGAACGGTCATAATCTTGATGCCGGACCAAGATCTTTGCGTCTTCCTTTAGCACGCTTGAGCCTTCTAGCTGCCGCTCTCAATATTTCGGTGCAAAGAGAAGGCTCGCGGGCGCTTTGATTGGAAGGATACCCTGCCCCTGACCCGGCCAGAGTAAGGGGATCTCAAAGGAGGAGGTTTCGTTTGGAAAAGGCAGCTTGAGCTATAGCTAAGCTGTCAGGATCAGAGCGAGGCCACCAAAGCGTGCATTGCTGAGGTGTAGGCTGCAGTGATCTCATCCCGTTTCACATGGCGGCCAGTTTGCACCGCGTGTCTGCCAGCGGACCAAACATCTGTCACGACTGTATCCTTCGCTGCGAACACAAGACCATCGAGGATTTGATCTTGGCGTAGCGCGCAGAGTGCCGGCGCCGTGCTGTCGATGGCTACAAGATCTGCGAGGTTTCCAACGGAAATGTCGCCCGCTTGACGGCTCAGCGCCTGCGCGCCGCCCTTTGCTGCACCACAATAGAGTTTCGCCCCAACGGAGCCCTCACCTTTGACCATGATGTTTCGCGCAACATCACGCAGACGTTGCGAATATTCCAAAGTACGCAGCTCTTCCGTCAATGAGATCAGAACATTGGAGTCAGATCCGACACCAAAGGCTCCACCATGGTTCACATATGCCTGTCCATTGAACGGGCCATCTCCCAGATTGGCCTCGGTGACAGGGCACAGGCCAGCAACCACGCCAGACTGGGCCATGTTCTTTGTTTCGACTTCTGTCATATGGGTGGCATGGATCAGGCACCAATCTTCATTGGCGTCCGTGTTTGCCAGCAACCACTCAACGGGACGTGCGCCGAGCCAAGCTTGAATATCAGCGACTTCTTTGGGTTGTTCGGCAATATGAATATGGATTGGCCCGTTGGAGCGAGCGGCCAAGACGGCTTTGAGGTCATCGGGCGATATCGCGCGCAATGAGTGCGGTGCGATGCCGACGCGGCAATCATCTGCGAGGGAAGACACCGCGTTTTTTGCTTTATCGACCAATGCATTAAACTGATCGGCAGAGTTTCCGAAACGCGCCTGTCCTGCTTTGAGCGGCACCTGCCCAGCCCCGCCATATGTATAGAGAACTGGGAGATGTGTTAGGCCAATGCCGGTCACATCTGCCGCGGATGCGATGCGGGACGACAGTTCGCCAAGATCATCATAAGGCATGCCGCCCGGTTGGTGGTGAAGGTAGTGAAACTCACCAACGCTGGCATAGCCCGCCTCTTGCATTTCCAAGAACACAAAGGCTGCAATTGCCTCGACTTGTTCAGCTGATATCGTTGAGGTGAACTTGTACATCAAATCGCGCCACGTCCAGAAACTGTCCTTACCAGCCATGCGGTATTCGGTCATTCCTGCCATAGCCCGCTGAAAGCTGTGACTGTGTAGATTTGCCAAGGCAGGCAAGAGGGTGTCGACTGTCACATCACCTGCGTGAGCCTGCTGCTGCGTTTCAATTTTTGTGATCGTCCCCTGCGTCACATCGAGGCGAACACCTGACGCCCATCCACTTGAAAGCAGTGCTTGCTTTGCAAAAATCATTTCAACCTCTGTTTATATGTATAGACATAACTCATATCAGCACATACCTTAAATGGAATTTTTTTGCCATAGTGAAGTTTTAAATCAGCGCGAAAATCTGTGCTACTGCGCACTCAACCATGTGAAGTCACAACATGAAGTCGGACATTCACCTGTTTTGAAACTGTGCGGCACGTCGTTTAATAGCGCAGCTCTTTTCTAGACCTATATTTCAACTCAACGAATTGCTGCGTAGCAATTAGGGAGCACTCATTGACTTTCACACGGCGCATGAACCCCATCTTGATCACCTCAATTTTTGCATCAGCACTGACGCTCATAATCGTCGTCGTTGCCAATCTCGCCCTACCGAGCATACAGCAAGAATTTGGTCTCTCTCCAACGCAACTACAGTGGATTGTCACGAGCTTTATGTTGCCGCTTGGCGCTCTCATTTTAACAGGCGGTGCCTTGGGGGATCACTTTGGGCACAAACGAGTCTTCAGCTTGGGGCTGTGGCTCTTCACAGCCGGCAGCCTCACATCAGCTGTTGCCCCTCATTTTACAACCCTGCTCATAGCGCGGTTTGTACAAGGCGTTGGATCTGCTCTTATTGTGCCCTCCAGTCTGGCTATCCTTGCCATTACCCACACAGGCGATGCCCGCGCCCGTGCCATCGGCACATGGTCTGCAGCCACAGCGATTTTGGGGGCCGCCGCCCCGCTTCTTGCCGGCTGGATCATTGATGCATTTGGGTGGCGTGTGTGTTTGGGCCTCTTTGTCCCATTAGGGTTGATCACCCTCATTTTGGGACACGTTTACATCGCCTCAAAACAAGACGATGAAAAGCAGGCATCATCGCTCGACTGGCAAGGCACACTGCTTGCCTCACTTTTTCTCGCCACGCTCATTTGGTGGCTCACAGATGCAACAAGCGCTTCGCCCCACCTGCTAAAATCACTGGCGCAGTTCATCGGAGCACTCGTCTTGGGTGGCCTGCTGATCAAAGTTGAGCACCAAAAAGCCGATTACGCGATGCTGCCCATAAGACTGTTTCGTGAGGGCGATTTTCTAGGAATTACCGTCATCACTTTTTTCCTATACATGGCGATAGGTGGCTTCCTGATTTCTTTCCCCTATGTGCTGATTACGATTTACGGCTTTAGTGGGACTGGTGCAGGCGCAATTTTGATGCCCTTTTCCGTGATCATTGGGGTAATTTCCAAAGGCGGAACGCGCTTAGCCATGAGATATGGAGAACGCGCAGTTCTCACCTCAGGTGCGCTCATTGTCGGTACTGGGTTTGCTTCGCTCGCACAGCTGCCACTCCATCCAATACATCCTTGGGCTGCGATTTTACCCGGAGAATGCCTGCTGGCAATCGGCATGGGCATTGTCGTCGCCCCCTTAACAACATCCGCCTTAAACAGTGTCGAAACACGGATGTCTGGCATCGCTTCTGGCGTCAACACAGCAGTCGCACGTGTTGGTGCGCTATTGGCCGGATCGCTGTTGGGGGTGACGTTCACCGATGTCGGCCAACCACTGGAGGGCGCTCATAGTGGCTTCATTTTGGCGCTTTGGGTTGGCTGTATCCTATGCTTGATTAGCGCTTATGCAGCATGGGGCATGTTAAAAACACCCACCGCGGCTAAAGCTGCCTCATAGAAGGCGCTACTGAACCTTCAATGCTTTGAGCCACGCAGAGCTGCGGTCAGGCCCCACCACGGCATGCCTGATGATATTGTCAAAGAAATTGGTCAATTCCCGAATGTGCTCTACGGAGTTGATGACCAAATACATATCTCCCAAAAAGACAGCTGCTCGCTTTGGCCCAAACAAGGTGAAAGGCGCACAATAATGCGCACGGCCATCGTACAAGAAGAGGCGGAACGTGGGATAGAGCTCATCGATCAATTGAATCATATGATCGAACTGCTCTTTGCGGTGCGATCTACTCAATCCCGCCCATGCCCCTGTCCCAGAAGCCAAATCCTGCAGGTGACGCATTGGCACAACCGTCTCCATGTCGGTTTCTGGTTTTCGGGAGTAATCCAATTGATGACGGGATTGGCCCTGTTTCACATCAGCCTGTATACGTGTGTTTGTATCGAACTCATATTCGGTCACGGCTTCGGTCCTTAGCAGGTCCGGAATTGATAACGGCGAATATCTGATTTTGTAGCCAATCGCATCGCTGTGCCATTTGGCCAAAGGTGAATCGCGCGTGCCGAGCTGCCCGCGTTCAACATTCAACAGCGAGGCGACCTCGCCAACAGACTCTTCGTCCTGACTGATGCCCAGTAACCAATCAATGCTCACGCCTTCATTCACAGCAATTGACGTCAGGGTTTCCGCCCGCGGCAACCTAACGGATCCAGGGTCAAGAAATTGACTGAGCGCGGACCGGTCCAACTTGCAACGCCGCGCAAAGGCCGATGTTGTCTCACGACGGCGCGTGATCAACATTCCAAGTCTTGAACGGAAAACCGCCACAGTATCGCGTTTATCAATCAATTTGCGTGCACCCTTTTTGTTTTCTTTTACACCATTTGTTACGAAATACTGCAAACTGATAAGCTTCAGAATACCGCCTTTTCAACAGCAGAAACGCAAACTGCCTGATATCGAGGCAGTTTCATGACGCCATTGATGCCTCCCAAAGCCTCTCGCTCAACACACAGGGAGCCGGCGCAGAATGCGCACCAAAGAGATCAACGAGGACGGCATATCAACCGTCAGCTAATGAGCAAGACCGTTTGGAAAATAGCTTTCAAAAACGGCTTTTGCGGCATGGGCTCGGGCCTCAATAATATCATAATCCGCCTCGCTAGAGCGCCAGACCCCCTTCAGAAAGAGAGCTTTCGCAGTCTGCGCAGGTAAGGATTGAATGCCTTCAGAAATGCATTCTCCCAGTTGCGCTGCATCCTGTGCATTGGCCGTAATATAAGGTAATCCAGGTGTTGGCTCCGTTTGCAAGAGAACCCTTAATCCAGACACTTCGGGATGATCGCGCTGAACATGCAACCATGTCACAATATCCACGGCCGCAATGTCGGCTTCGCCTTCTAAAACCGCGAGGGCAGAGTGCACATGCGCGCCCGTCAACAAGCTGCCTCCCAGCAATTTTTCGGTACCGAATTGCGTATTTAGCGTGTGCATCAAGGCATGGCATCCGGACTGGCTACCGGTTTCATTGAGGGCAAATTTTGCCCCCTCAAAATCCGCCAAAGTCCTGCGTGGATCGTCTTGGCGGCATAGGATCACGCTATAGTACCAACCGGGTTTTTCTGGCACGACGCCGTAGTCCGGCGTTCCCACAAGCCCGACCTGCCCTCGTAATTTATGTACAAATGGAAACCCGCAAGTCTGCGCCAGAAACAAGTTCTCACGCTGCCACAGGTCCCAAAGATCCATACCTCGCGTCAGTCGATCAGGGGCATCGTAAAACTCAGAAAGAGGTCCGCGCTTCAAGTGCGACCAAAGTAGATCCGTCGCCTCCGCTACCCCTGCGAAATCATACATCGGCAAGCTAGCGTGTTTAGGTGTCATTCTCATCAGTTTGGTAAATCCTGTTTTGAATCCAAGTCACAAGGGCTGGCACGCAGTGGATGGGGGACCGGATCTTTAGCTTTAAAGAGGAAACGTCGGAACACGTCACCATAGCTCTCAAAAAGATACCCTTGGTTCATGCGCAAATACTCTTCTCGGCGCAGTGCATAGAGTTGCGGCAGCCGGTACCAAACAACCTTCGGGTGGGCATGATGCACCGAATGGAAATTATTGTTCAAAAACAGGAGTGACAAAGGCCCACGATCTTCAATGACAACTGTTCGCCCTGGCACTTTCTCGTGGGCTTGGTGCTCTAGAAAAGTTCGTATTTTGAGCAACGACATTCCGAAATAGGCCGCACAAAAATAGGCCCAAAACGGCATTGTACTAAGGGTAGTGAGCCAGAAAGCTAACGGAATGAAACCAATGAAATGCAGCGCATAAGCCGTCAAAACTCGTGTATTTCCCCGTGATATTTCGCGTAAATCTGACGTGTAGAAACAGATCATACCAAGTGCAGGCCCTAGCACCATCCGCCCAAACATTGTGTTGTTCATTCGATAGATCAGTCGGTGCAGCGGGCCCATTTGATCCCATTTTTTTGGGTCCAAGAAATTGCTTTCTGGATCATCATAAGGGTCAGTTAAATTTGGATCATAGTGATGCTGGATATGCGTGTCCTTAAAACGGCGATAGGGCACAAATAGGCCGGCAGGCAGAAAAACCAAAAGCTCATTTAAGGCTTCGCTCGAAAAGGGGTGACCATGCAAAACTTCATGCTGCAAAGAAGATTGAAGGGCGAGGACAATCCCGAGCGCCAGCACGGATAGCACCAAGGGAAAGCTGTCGGAAAAGTAGGTGATCAATGGCATAAGAACAATACAAACCGCTGCGATACCCAGCGTCGGCCACTCGATACCAACAGCTAAATTGTCATGTTTCTCCGAATAGATGCGTCCCGTCTCAGCGAGCGCTGCAGTGTTCTGTTCGAGTTTCATAGATGTCCCATTCTGCGAAGTTTAACTGAACAGTATTTCGCATAGATGAGACGTACTTACCTGTCGTGAGTTGGTCGCATTCGCGGGATTTCCAAACACATCACCGACTATCTATCGCATTCACTCATTTACGCGACATAGCACACACCGGAAAGAGTGCGGAGCTTGCACCAGCCCGCATGACCTGCACCAGCCCATCCACATCGCAGCCAAAAGAGCGGTCTATCGTCAAAGCCTTTGCATGCGTGCGCACCATGGCGAAAGTGCCTTGAACAAAGGGCGCCATCTCAACCTGACACGCACGCAGCTCGATCGCTTGCGCAGCAATCAAAAGCTCCAGAGCATTCATATGGCGCATGCACTCAACCGCAGTAGACAACGCAGAAATAGACTGTGGTGAATTGGGCAGACAATCTTCTACCCCATTGGCATTGATGCTCGGCCAAATTGGCACCGGTTGCGCAGCATGTACGAGTTTGGCCAACCACGCCTCGGCGGTCTTCATAACGGGAGCGAACCCATTTGATCCACTGTTCTCCTGCGCCAAAAATGCGGGCAGCCCGCTAAAGTCAGGATGAAGCAGTTTGGACATCCGCGACAATTGAGCCATGGCCTGCGAGGCGATTGCGCGGCTTATCCCCTCAATCCCCTGACCCAATTCAGCCGTATAGTAGTTGCCGCACGAGATAATCTCATCGCTTTCGATCAATGCAATCGGATTGTCACTTGAGCCGTTCGCTTCAATCTCAACGACCAATCGAGCCTGCTCTAAGGCACTGGCGGTCGCCCCATGAATTTGGCAGATATTGCGATAGGACAGCGGATCTTGAAGACGGCGTGCATGTTTTTCATCCCACAGCAAACTCCCCTCTAAGCGCGCTCTCAGCCCTGCGGCCACCAAGCTTTGCCCGGGCAACGGTTTCGCCGCAAGCACGCTGTGTTTGAAGGGGGTTAAATTGGCGCGAAAGGCTTCTAATGACAAAGAGGCCGCCGTTTGCGCCACTTCAAATGCAACCTCAGCGGCATGACACGCCAGAGCAGCAGCTCCACTTGAAAAGCCTGTATGATTGGCCAAAGCCAAGCCGTCTTTGGGCCCCAACGTCAGTGGGGTGATGCCGTATGCACGCATTTTATCAGCGCTCGGCCCGATTTCACCTGACGCATCTTGCATCTCTCCTTCGCCAATCAAAGCAAGACCAAGCGTTGCGTTCTGCACAAGATCTGCGGCGCCAATCGAGCCGACCTCACCAACGACAGGGGTCAAATTGGCATTCAGACAGGCCGCTAGATGCAGCGCGACTTGCGGCCGAGCGCCACTATATCCCGTCAGCATTGTGTTCGCCCTGACGATCATGGCGGCGCGCACAATTTCGCGGGGCGCCTTTGACCCCATCGCTTGCGCCCGCCCACGCAGAGTTTGGATTGAGAATTCCTGCAAGGTGTGCGCATCGAGCGCTTCGGATGATCTGGCCCCAAGGCCAGTTGTCACACCGTAGACAGGAACGCGCTGTTCGATCACGCGGTCCACAAGTGCTCGCGCGCGGCGCATGCGTTCTAAGCCCGTGTCTGAAAGCTCGACTTGGTATTCCCCACAAGCCGCTCGCGCCAAGACGCCAACAGTCAAGTTTGAACCGTCTAATCTCAGCGCTTTCATTGGTCTTCTCGGTAAAGCAGATTTTGCACATTGCCGCGTGCGCGTGCTTTTTCCAAAATCGCTGCTCCCAAAGCGATATCGCCGGTCGACATACCCCGGTGCCAAAACAAGATGGTCTCATCCTCATGTTCACGTCCAGGTTTCAATCCGGCTGCTATCTCACCGATCTCTGCGTAAAAGTTCTCTTCTGAGATCAGACCCGCATCAATATGTGGCCGCAGTGCTCCGAGGTGCCCCGCACGCATTTGCCCCAAATCATCCATGACGAATTTGTCTATGCCCTCCACGAAATCCAACGGCAGCGTGCTCATCGTGCCATACGGTATGACCAAGCTTCCTTTTTTCACCCATGACCGGTCGAACTTTGGCGTTGGTTCATTCAGACGCGTTGCTTCTATCATAATGTCAGCGCTTTTAAGGCAGCTTTCCCAATCTTCCGTTACAGTGATTTTCTTGCCGAGGTCCTGTGTCAGCTTCTCTGCAAAAGCATTGCGGCTTTCTGGGCGGCGCGAATGCACACGAATTTCTTCAAAGTCAAAAAGGTGATCGAGAAGACGCACATTCCAATAGGACGTCCCTCGGGCCCCAAGGTGCCCCAATACTTTTGGATTTTTTGGACCAAGCCATTTCGCCCCGAGCGCAGTCAATGCTCCCGTCCGCATATCCGTAATGCCTGCGGCATCGATCACGGCTTTGGGCGCACCAGTGCGTGGACAGAACAGGTTCAGCAGGGCCAACTCACTGGGTAACCCATGTTTGTAGTTGTCGACAAAATCACCCACGACTTTAACGCCAGCATAGTTGAGCGGCTCAACATATCCGCGCAGAACGTTGAAATGCCCATCGAAGCTCGGGTCAGGGGTCAGGTGCATGCGCGGCTCGATAACGGTTTTGCCCTGCCCAGCTGCAATCAAGCCCTGCTCGATGGCATTTAAAATTTCATCGTTCGTCAGAGCCAGTGCATCGATTTCCGGTTTGCCCAAATATTCAATTTCCATACGCGACATCGTTTCCTCCAATTCAGTTTGGAACAGATTACGCGCTTTCAAGAAAAACGTGATTCTAGAAAAATTGGGCATTGCACAAGTTTTTCTTATGCCAATACTGGCCCTATGAAATTACCCCCTCTCAACGCGATTAAAGCCTTCGAAGCCACGGTCAGATGCGGAACATTCACGGCTGCCGGTGCGGAACTCGGCGTCTCATCCGCAGCCGTCAGTCTTCAAGTCAGCAAAGCCGAAGAGTTCCTTGGAAAGCAATTATTTCTGCGCGGCAACAACTTCCTAACGACGACGGATGCGGGACAGATGCTATACCCCCACGTGGCCCGTGCCCTGTCAGATCTTTCTGAAATCACGGAGCGATTTCTTGAGCAGGATATGCGCTCCAGAATTGTGATCAGCACAATTCAATCGCTTGCCGAAGGTTTGGTTGTTCCCGCTGTCGCCAAGTTTCGGCACTCCAACCCTCAGGTGGGCGTGTCGCTTCAAATAGACTCAGATCCGTTTGTCTTTGACCAACACGAGATCGACTTGAGAGTCTCGTTTCAAGACCACAACTCCGCAAACGTCACCAGCCAATTGCTTTTCCAAGACACCGTGGCCCCCATCTGTGCCCCCCCTTTGGCACAGCACCTGCCGCCGGATCTTTTGGACATCCCCGACAGGCTGCTCATTCATGTAGATTGGGGCGAAACATATACGTCATATCCGACTTGGGCGACTTGGTTTCGAAATTTTGGAAACCGTAAAATCTCCGATGCGCGTGCAGGTCTGCGCGTTGCTGGGACAAACATAGGGCTGGAACTGGCGATCCGAGGCGCTGGTATCATGCTTGCCCCGCTCAGCTTAGCGCAAAAGGCCATAACGGCAGGCCAAGTCACTGCGCTCGCCAGCACTCAACTCAGCTTGCCGTACGGATATTATGTGTCGCAAAACGCACGGAGCCTAAGCGAAGTTAAGCCGCGCAAGTCGCAATATTTGGATCACATTCAACAGCTGCTAAAACAAGCGGCCCCTAAACCCTGATTGCCTTAACCGCAGCTATGACCTCCGCCAGATCGAAAACTGCATCACCTTCATGACCGATGGGCAGCAAAGGGAGAAGCGTTTGATACACCTCTCGCACATCTTTTCCCAACTCATCCAAAGGCAATTTACGGCGGTGAATGGCCCAAACAGCCACCAGCATTTCTAAAGCGGCAATCTTCCAGCTCGCATCCAATTGCCTTTTCAAATCATGTACGGCGTGCATGGCATGGCTTGCAGTGTCTTCAACCCCATCAGCCACCTGTCCAACTGAGTTTAGCAAGTGTGGTGTGGCCCAAATTTTCACCGATGTGATCAGGGAAGAAGAGATGTGCCCAAGGTTCAAAAACTGAACGCCCCCAGTCGCGGAATCCTCTTCAGAAAGGCCAATAGGCAGACCGGAAAAAACGGGCCATTGTTGTTTGTGAATACGCTCACCAGACACATCCACCACCTTAGCCAAGGCTTGCCGCGCAGTGTCCAGCGCCAGCGTAAACCGCGTGGTGTCCATGTTGCCATGTGAATATGCCCGACCATCAGCGCGATCAATAATAGGGTTGTCATTGACGGTGTTCAACTCGCTGTTCCAAACGGATTCTAGCGACTTAAAGCACTCAAATGTAGCCCCATGGATCTGTGAGGCCGTCCGAAAGCTTAGAGGATCTTGGAGGAACCGCGAGGCACCAGATTGCCAAAGCGCACTGCCCTTAAGGTGAGCCCGCAGATCGGCCGCAACTTTAGACTGTCCGCCTCGCCGGTGAAGCGCATTCACGGGCTCCGCAATGGCATCAAGATTGCTTCGAAAGCCTTCGTATGTTGTCGCCAACGCAAGAGTATAAACGTCCAGCAAACGCAGCAGTTCCGTTATGTGCTGCGCCCCTTCGGACAGAGTAAATGCATTCCAGTTGATCAAAGAGAGCGTTTCTTTTGCCTTGGGCAGTCCTGCTGACTCGGCGTCTTCGCTTGATAGCAACCAGTCGGCGGTTTGAGCCAGAGGCACAAGGTCGGATGCACTGACCGATCCGCTTGCATCAATTGTTGGCATCTCGCTCGCGGAAATTTTCTGTTTCAAAATTTTTGTCAGCTCCGGTGTGACACCAGATCCACCTTTGGCGAACCCATTCAAGAGGACGACCAATGCGCCGCGCACAATCGAAGGGTCGTAAGATGGCCCCGGCACACGCGTCGCATGCCCTTTCACCAAACGCCGATTGTACAAGGCGACAGCCTCCATATCGATTTGATGATCTTTTTGAGATCCAACTCCCGTTGTAATACCGTATGCAGGACGCCTTTCATTGACAATCTTATCCACATGCTTGCGAGACTCGGCTATACGCTGTGTTGCTGCTTCAGATAAGCTCGCATGCATTTGTCCCTTCGAGATCGCCACGAGGACTTCGCAGGTCAACATATCACCTGTCAATTCAGTTGTAGGGGTTTGCTTATCGTATTGCATCGTCGCTCCGGTCATCCTGAGAAGTATAAAACTCAGCAATTCTTATGTGGGAAATGCGGGGTTCAACATGTGCTAAATGCGAGCAAAATTGCGTTTTTGCGTGACAACTCTCAAAATCAGCTCAAAAAATGAGCATACCCTCCGCATTCGCAATATTATTAATACTTATATTTCAAATGGTTAACTTGACTTGTTGTGAATTAAATCAAGATTTTCCGTTCTGTGTGCTTTCAACCATTTATTGACAGGTCGTTAATTGCTTAAGTCTCATTATGTGCAGACATAATGGAATGATGATGCGCCATGACAACGCAACCCAGTGAGATGAAAGCGCCGTTTTTCTTCGGCCAATGCTCGATCTATATCGTTTTTTTCACAGCGCTTGATGCCTCATTGAGCGCCGCTAAGGGACTGCGTGACGGCTTACACCGAATTGCCGTTCCGAGAGCAATCACAGTCAACGACTGTAGCGATCACGCCCAGGCGCGCAGACATCCAAAGTTTCATAGCAAAACGCCGCTTAACAGGAAAACCTGAAGCAGAAGAACCACAACATGGAGAACGTAACGTGACACAGAAAACAGCAAAGCCAGAGCTGCCCAATGCAGCGCATATGTATCTACAAGAACACACCGCAGGCAAGCTCAGCCGCCGCGAATTTCTAAGTCGTGCGACTGCGCTGGGTGTCACTGCCTCGGTTGCCTATGGCGCTATGGGGCTCGTTCAACCAGCTCAAGCTGCGTCAGATGCATCTAGTGGCACACTGCGTGTCGGCATGCCAATCAAATCACCAAAAGACCCGCGCACGTTTGACTGGCCAGAGCTGGGCAACCTGACACGCGGTTGGTTGGAATACCTTGTAAGCTACGAACGTGACGGCAGCTTCAGCCCTATGCTGCTTGAAGCGTGGGAAGCCAACGCGGATGCAACTGAATACACATTGCATGTTCGCAAAGGCGTCACATGGCATAACGGAGATGCTTTTACAGCGCAGGATGTCGTACGCAATATCTCTATGTGGGCAGACAGTTCGGTCGAAGGCAACTCAATGGCAGCGCGGATGTCATCCCTCACCGATGCGGAATCTGGCGTGATACGTGCCGATGCGATCGAGATTGTTGATGAACACACTGTTAAACTCTCCCTCTCAAAGCCTGACATTTCGATCATTGCGTCCTTTGCTGACTACCCAGCTGCGGTGACGCATTCATCCCACGAAGGTGATCCGACAGTAAATCCAATAGGCACGGGCCCCTTCCGTTTGGAAAGCATCGAAATTGGTGTGAAGGCCGTCATCGTGAAAGCGGAAAACCACACGTGGTGGGGCGGTGAAGTGTCACTGGACGGTGTCGAGTACATCGATTACGGCACAGAGCCCGCATCTCTTCTTGCAGCTGTTGAAAGCGAAGAAATCGATCTGGTGTATGAAACCACCGGCGAATTTGTCGACATCATGGACAGCCTTGGTTGGAAGCAGACATCGGCAACCACTGCCAGTACGATTGTTGTGCGCCCCAACCAACTCGCCGAAGTCGATGGCAAAAAGATTTTCGAAGATGTGCGCGCGCGCAAGGCTTTGCAGATGGCGAGCAGCAATGCTGTCACACTGGAGCTGGGCTACGCAGACCGCGGTATTGCTGCCGAAAACCATCATGTCAGCCCCATTCACCCCGATTATGCAGAGCTCCCACCACTGAGCTACGACCCGGACGCGGCCTTGGCGCTCGCACAAGAATCTGGTTTGGCCGATGTGGAATTCGAACTGGTTTCAACAGACGGCGGCTTCTCCAAAGACACCGCTGATGCAGTGGCAGGCCAGTTGCGAGATGCAGGCCTCAACGTTTCACGCAAGCTTTTGCCAGGGTCCACGTTCTGGAATGATTGGACCAAGTACCCATTCTCAACCACAACATGGGGCCACCGACCCTTGGGGGTAGAAGTGTACAATCTAGCGTATCGTTCTGGAGTTGCTTGGAACGAAACGGGCTTCGCAAACAAAGAGTTTGACGAAACGCTGGACCAAGCTCTCTCCATTGCGGATGCGGACACGCGCCGTGAATTGATGGAAAAATTGCAACGGATTATGCAAGATGAAGCCGTGACAATTCAGCCGTACTGGCGCTTGCTCTACCGTCACTCTGCGCAAAATGTGGTGAACGCTGACATGCACCCAACACATGAAATTAGACCCAGCGAAATCTCGTTTGAGGCCTAATTCAAAATACAAGCAGCTGACTTAGGTCAGCTGCTTTTCCACCTACATCCGATCCGCGTGAGGCGTGCCACATTCAGCGCCAAGCCTTTTGCCGCCTGTAGTGGCCAGCCAACTGAGGACAAAAATGGTACTCTTTTTACTGCGACGCCTTGCGTTTATGATTTTGACAGCACTTTGCCTCACCTTCATAGTCTTTGCGCTGACAAACCTGCCGCCCAACCTTGAAAAACTCGCTAAAACGCAAGGCAACAGCCGCATGGCTGACGCTGAGGTGACATCATGGCTGCACAAGCGTGGTTATGATCGCCCGATGCTCACGAAATACGGCGAATGGCTCGGCGTCGTTCCCGGCTTCACAATTTCGGATGAAGCTGGTGACGTAACAGGGACCTGTATCAAACGTAGTATCGATCCCGCAAATGCCCCAAAGTACTGCGGTGTTTTGCAGGGGGATTGGGGGACGTCTACGGTTTTCCGCGATGACGTCAGCACCATCATCGGCACCCGCCTCGCTCTCACAGGCAAATTGATGTTCTGGGTGCTTGTGGTGATGATCCCATCTGCGCTGATCCTTGGTGTCATTGCTGGTATGAAAGAGGGCTCAAAAACCGATCGCACGTTGTCCTCGATCGCCATCACCACAACGGCCACACCTGAATACGTGTCAGGCGTCATTCTCATTGCTGTCTTCGCCTCGTCGGCCGTTGGATTGAAATGGTTCACTGGCACCGCCACGAAAGCAATGGACGACGCGACTTTCCGGAATTTCTTTTTACCAGTTGTCACAATCGCGTTGTATGGCATGGGCTATATCGCACGGATGACGCGCGCTTCGATGGCTGAGGTCATGACCGCGCAATATATCCGCACGGCGCGTCTCAAGGGCGTGAAGTTCCGCGACATTGTTATTCGCCATGCGCTGCGAAACGCTCTGATCGCCCCTTTCACCGTTATTATGCTGCAAATCCCATGGCTGTTGAACGGCGTGGTCATCGTCGAGACCCTGTTCAACTACAAAGGTTTTGGCTGGGCACTGGTGCAAGCCGCTGGCAATAATGACATCTCGCTTCTGCTGGGAGTGTCCGTGGTATCCGTTGTGGTTGTCCTGCTTACGCAGCTCATCAGCGACATTGGATATGTCTATCTCAACCCGCGCATTCGCGTATCCTAAGAGGGAATTGACTCATGGAAACTCTGAGCTGGGGCGCAATCATCGTGCGCATCTTATTGCAGTTTATGCCGGTTTGGATTGCTTTGGCCGCTGTGTTTGTGCTGTCCATCACCTACAAACGCAAGCTTGGCCTCTACGGTAAGCTCTTTGACAGCAAGGTTGGCATGGTAGGATTTTTCCTCGTTATGTTTTGGATCTTCACCGGCCTGTTTGGCGCGATGGATATGATCATCACGCATGATCCACTGACCCAAATTTCGGGCCTCAAAAACAAAGCTCCGGGAACACCGGTGCCAGACTCGAGCAAATATTCTGGCTACTATCTTCTTGGTGGTGACAACTTGGCGCGTGATGTGTTCAGCCGAATGGTCAAAGGCGCTTTCGTTGTCGTGCAAATCGCACCTCTCTCAACTCTTTTTGCCTTTATGGTTGGCATCACACTGGGATTGCCTGCGGGCTATTTTGGCGGGTATTTGGACACAGCCCTCTCTTTTGCAGCCAACCTGATCTTAGCCTTTCCTGTTATTCTCCTGTTCTACCTCTTGGTCACACCAGAGATCGTAGAATCTGGCATTCCCAATTATATGGCAGCCGTCCTCTTCATATTCCCGCTGATTTTTGTGGGCGTTTTGCTGAACTCGCGCTTTCACACTCGGCCCAGCGTGCGCACTCCGCTTTTGATCGTGGTGCTCGGGAGCATGGGCTGGATTTACCTGTCTTTGATTTCCGAAAAAGGCGGAGCCATAGATCTCGTGCCAGCTTTGCTAGACGGCTTCGACGTTCCTGGCGGCATTCTTGTTGTTTTTGTTGCCGTGGTTTTCGTAAATGCGCCAACCGTCTTTCGGATCGTGCGGGGGCTTACCCTCGATGTTAAAACCCGCGACTACGTTGCCGCGGCGCAAACACGCGGTGAATCGCATTGGTACATCATGTTGTGGGAAATTTTGCCCAACGTGCGCGGCCCGCTCATCGTGGATTTCTGCCTGCGCATTGGCTACACGACCATCCTTCTGGGGACACTTGGCTTCTTCGGTTTGGGCCTTCCGCCCGAGAGTCCGGATTGGGGCTCAACGATCAATGAGGGCCGCAAACTCTTGTCAATCTACCTTCATCCCGCCCTACCGCCAGCCATCGCTCTTTTGAGCCTCGTGCTTGGCCTCAACCTTCTTGCCGACGGTCTGCGCGAAGAAAGCCTGCGCGACTAAGTCACATCCGGCGGTGTCAAACCGCCAGATCCAGCGAACGAAAGAAGAAAATATGTCCGATCAAACAGACTATGCCGGCCCTATCTTGGAAATCGACAAACTGTCGATCAGCTTCATGACGCGCTTAATGGAAATTCCCGCCGTGATGGACTTCTCCGCGAAAATCATGCCGGGCGAAGCACTGGGCCTTGTGGGTGAATCTGGCTGCGGGAAATCTACAGTCGCGCTCGGGATCATGCGCGATCTTGGCAAGAACGGTGAAATTGTTGGAGGAACGATCAAGTTCAAAGGCAAAGATCTGACAACAATGCCCGCAGAAGAACTGCGCCGCATCCGCGGCAAAGAAATCGCCATGATTTACCAAGAGCCCATGGCCTCGCTAAACCCTGCGATGAAAATCGGGAAGCAGTTGATGGAAGTGCCCATGCTGCACGAGAACATGTGCGCGAATGACGCTTATGCGCGTGCCTTGGAGGTCGTCACAGACGTCAAACTTCCAGACCCAAAACGCGTTTTGAACAGCTATCCTCACCAGCTCTCAGGCGGGCAACAACAACGTATCGTGATTGCCATGGCATTGATGTCAAAGCCCAAGTTGCTCATCCTAGATGAGCCCACCACTGCGCTGGATGTAACGGTTGAGGCAGCGGTGATTGAATTGGTGAAAGACCTTGGTAAGAAATACGGGACATCCATCCTGTTTATCTCGCACAACCTTGGTTTGGTTCTGGAAACCTGCGACCGCATCTGCGTGATGTACTCCGGCGAAGCGATTGAGCGCGGGTCAATCAAAGACGTCTTTGACAAAATGCGCCATCCCTACACGCAAGCTCTCTTCCGCTCGATCCCCCTGCCCGGTGCGGACAAAAACAGCCGTCCGCTTATGGCAATTCCCGGCAACTTTCCCTTGCCGCACGAACGCCCGATAGGGTGTAATTTTGGTCCACGCTGTTCTTACGCTGTTAAAGGCCAATGCGACCAAGGGGCTATTGAAATGGCATCCGTCGATGGCAACGGCCTTCACGAGACACGATGCCGCCGCTATGAAGAGATCGATTGGCTGGCCGAGCCAGAAGTGGCGCGACAAACGGAGAAAACCGATCGCGGTGCAAAGATCCTTGATCTGCAAAACCTTCAAAAATACTATGAAGTCGCCTCAAGCTCGATGTTCAAAAACAAAAGCGATGTCGCCGTTGTGAAGGCCAACGAGGACATCAGCTTCAGTGCTCACGAAGCAGAAACCCTCGCCATTGTTGGAGAGTCTGGCTGCGGCAAGTCCACGCTCGCTAAAATGCTGTTGGGCCTTGAAACAGCCACCGATGGTAAGATCCAACTGCTCGACACCGAGATCCAAGACACGCCGATTGCCGAACGTGGCACAACGGCCGTTTCCAGTGTTCAAATGGTTTTTCAAAACCCCTTCGACACGCTCAATCCCTCCATGACCATTGGGCGCCAGATCATCCGCGCGTTGGAAATTTTCAAGATTGGCAGCAATGATGCAGAGCGCCGCAATCGTATGCTTGAACTTCTGGATTTGGTCAAACTGCCTCGCGCTTTCGCCGAACGCACCCCGCGGCAGCTCTCAGGCGGTCAAAAGCAACGCGTAGGGATCGCGCGTGCGTTTGCCGGCGACGCCAAGATCGTCGTCGCGGATGAACCTGTGTCTGCCCTTGATGTGTCTGTGCAGGCCGCAGTGACAGATCTTCTGATGGAGATTCAACGTAAGAACCGCACCACGTTGCTGTTTATCTCTCACGATCTTTCCATTGTGCGCTACCTCAGTGATCGAGTGCTGGTGATGTATCTCGGTCACGTCGTGGAGCTTGGCACAGCTGATCAGGTGTTCTCGCCTCCGTACCACCCCTACACCGAAGCATTGTTGTCGGCGGTTCCGATTGCGGACACCACGATCCAGAAGCAACAAATCGTCCTTGAAGGCGACATTCCTTCCGCCATGAACCCACCTTCTGGTTGCCCGTTCCAAACGCGGTGCCGTTGGAAATCGTCGGTGGCAGGCAATCTCTGTGAGACCCAAGTTCCAGACGTGCAGAACCTTGCGGATGGGCATCAAGTCAAATGTCACCTAAGCCCCGAGGCCTTAGCGTCCATGGAGCCGGTCATTAAAACCGCAGCGGAAGCGGATCCAACTTAGCGGCCTTCGGCAGAAACCAAAACTTGGCCTGCAAGTTTCGCACCCCACTCTTTGATAGCCAGAAGGCCTAGAAGAGCGGGCGATGCAGCCTTGCCGAGCCATTTGCTTGCAAGGATAACCGCGGTCAGGTTCGCTTAGCCGATCAATCTGCAATGCACAGCTTGATGGCATTGTCTTGATCCAGATAGCTTAAGCGTAGCTCAAGCAATGCCTCTCCTTCTTTCAACTGAAGCATCGCGTTGGGCTGTGTGACAAACGCCGTATCCGCGGAGCTGATTGCCGTTCCGTCGACGCAGGGGCCTCCGGCAAGCCCATGAAACGCCAACACTCCGTGCTCCGGACACGTGGCTTTGAGATCGCACGGGCCTTTGTGGACCACGACATCCCCGTCACAAAAGCTCGGATCAAACATAAGATTCAGATCAGTAATCGGGCCATCTTCCAAACGCGAAAACACCTTCAGCGCCCCATCAAAGCGAACTGGCGAAAAAAGCACCGCCGTGAGGGACGTTTTGGGTGTGTCCAAAACCATCGTCCCGCCAGACACTACAGTCAGCACACGTATCATGCCTGCAAAATCAGAAAAAGGGCCAGCCTCGGCGACATCAGCGCGGCTAATGGTCCAAGCAATCTTGCCCTCACGCAAACCTTTCGCGATGTTGCGCGTGATCCCGCCGCCGTTTTTCCATGGCACATCAATCAAGGCATTTGATTTCAGAATTTGCATCGGTTTTCTCCGTTATATTGAACCGTCAACCTGTTCTTGTTTCTTTGCCGTTTTGAGCGCCGCAAAATGACATCCACGGCCTTCCGTGAAATCACGGAAGATGCGGTGACCTAAGTCCTAAAACTCCAAGTATGCATGGCCTGCGTAAGATAAATTTTAGAAGCCTCTAGATCGCTTAGCGATACGATGACAGTTGCATTGAACTGTCACAGCACAAGGATTACAGCCGCCACCGCAAAAAGCAGGAGGGTTTCCAGGCAGACAATAACCAGCGCTGCACCCCCGACATGGCCCAAGCTTTTTAGGGAGGTTTTTATCCCGATCCCAACAATCCCAATCACTAACATCCATGATGAAACCGCCGCTAGCAACACCCTGATCGTCTCAGGAAGAACACCTAGACTGTTGATCACAATAGCGATTGCGAAGCCATGAACGAACCAGGGAACACCGCTGCGATTGCATTGCGCGTTTTGCTTGCGGAACGCGAATGAGATCACAATTATGACTGGGACAAGCATGGAGACACGAAACAGCTTAATGAGGGTTGCGATGTTGCCCGTTTCTTCTGAAACCGAAAACCCGGCACCGACAACCTGCGCCACATCGTGAATTGTTAGCCCTAAAAGGATCCCAATGTGCTGGTCGTCTAATCCCAAACGTTTTCCCAAAATCGGGTAGAGAACCATTGCTACTGTAGAGAGTGTTGTGACGGCAACTACGATAAAAGCGGTATCGCGTTCTCTGGTGTCAGACGTGGGCAACACTGCTGAAATGGCCAAGGCCGCAGACGCCCCGCAGATACCAACAGCTCCGCCAGACAAAACGCCGAACCTGATATTTTTTCCAAGCAATAACGTGATCGCAATCCCGATAGAGATGGAAAAGATTACGCCGCCAATAACGAGACCAATCGTTTGCACACCTAAATCGCCAATATCAGCCAACGTGATTCGCAACCCCAACAATGCCACCCCCAATTTCAACAAATCCGCCGCCGCGAACCTTATCCCCGGCGCCACTTTCTGGTCATCCACCAAGAAATGCAGACTCAACCCAATGAGCAGCGCAAATAACATCGTGGGAGCACTGTAGTGATCTGATAAAAATCGCGAGGCGGCCGCGACGATTGAACAAATAAGCACCCCTGGCATGAAGAGCACGGCTTGGCGGTAATTCATCTTGATTGAACCTGAATATTTTTAAGTACGAGAGCAGCTCGATACTCGAGTGGCAGTTGAAAGTTATGGCTGAGCAGATTTCCCGAGGCTGACAAGAGAGTGTCGACTGTCTAAGAAAATCAACTCGGAGCCCGCTTTATGTATAGACATAAAGCATATCTTTGCATACCTTAAATGTATATTCTTAGCCAAACCGGATTGATAATGCCGAAAGACAACAGACTCTTCTCCCACCTGAATCTTGTGACAATGGGTGAAACAGACGCGCCATACGGACTGATCGAAGATGCAGCAGTGCCAGTCGTGGACGGGGTTATCGATTGGATCGGACCTCAGTCCAAGATCCCTGAACAGTATAAAGCTCTGCCTGAAACCAACCTTGGTGGTCGCCTCGTCACCCCTGGGCTGATCGATTGCCATACGCATATTGTACATGGCGGCGACCGCGCAGCAGAGTTCGAGATGCGACTGAGTGGCGCCAGCTATGAAGAGGTCGCACGCGCAGGCGGCGGGATTGTATCGACGGTCAATGCCACACGCGCTGCAACCGAAGAAGACCTGCTTCGCGATGCCTTGCGCCGAGTGGATGTTTTGATTGCAGAAGGCGTCACATGTATTGAAGTGAAATCTGGTTATGGCTTGGATCTGGAGACCGAGCTGCGCATGCTGCGTGTCGCCCGCGCGATCCCGAAACACCGCCCCTTACGTGTGAAAACGACCTTCCTTGGCGCGCATGCAACACCAGCTGAATATGCCGGTCGAGATGATGCGTACATCGATAATGTCTGCATCCCTGCCCTACGCGCAGCCCATGCCGAAGGCTTGGTCGACGCTGTGGACGGGTTTTGCGAAGGCATCGCTTTTCAGCCTGAACAAATCGCGCGCGTGTTTGATGTGGCTCAGGAGCTGGGCTTACCGGTCAAGCTGCATGCTGAACAGCTCTCCAACCTCGGCGGCGCAAAACTGGCTGCACGCTATGGCGCTATGTCTGCCGACCATATCGAATATCTGGACGAGGACGGCGTCGTCGCCATGAAGGATGCGGGCACGGTTGCTGTCATCCTGCCCGGTGCGTTCTACACCTTGCGCGAAACACAAGCGCCGCCAATCGATGCGCTGCGCCAACACAAGGTGCCGATGGCGCTCGCGACAGACATCAACCCCGGATCGTCCCCCCTAAATTCGCTGCTGCTCACCCTCAACATGGGGTGCACTCTGTTTCGTATGACACCCGAAGAAACCCTGCGCGGCGTGACGCAAAACGCAGCGCGTGCTTTGGGCCTAACGGACACGGGCACACTTGCTGTTGGCATGCGTGCTGACATGGCCGTTTGGGACATCAAACACCCAGCCGAACTCTCTTATCGGATTGGCTTCAACCCACTTCACGCGCGTATTTTCGGAGGCAAATTGTGAGCCCGCAGCCTTTTAAGTCTGAGGCGGCAACAATGATCGCATCCGAGGACATTACCACAGCAGCCAGCGACACGCAGGAGATGACACCATGACACCCGTAGAAATCACACAAGGTGATAGCCCGATCGTTTTGGGCCTGCCACACACAGGAACTTATGTACCAGAGGATGTTTTGGCGGATCTCAACGACCGCGGGCGCGGATTGGATGATACGGATTGGCACATTCACACGCTCTATGAGGGCCTCTTGCCCGACGTCACGACTGTGCGCGCAACGTTTCACCGCTATGTTGTGGACGCCAATCGTGATCCCTCTGGTGTGTCGCTCTACCCTGGCCAAAACACGACAGGTCTGGTGCCGCTCACTGACTTTGACGGCCATGATATTTGGGACAAGGCACCCGATGCTGCGACTAATGAAACACGTCGTCTGGCTTTTCATGCGCCCTATCACGCCGCCCTTGTGGCCGAACTTGAGCGTGTTAAGAGCCTACATGGTTTTGTCATTCTGTATGACTGCCATTCGATCCGATCGGACATCCCTTTTCTGTTCGAAGGCACCCTGCCCGACTTCAACATCGGGACGAATCTAGGCACCACATGCGATCCGAAGGTCGCGCAAATCACCCAAGACATTTGCGCCGCTGCAGAAGGTTATTCCTCAGTCACCAATGGCCGCTTTAAAGGCGGCTGGACGACCCGCGCTTATGGCCGCCCTGCAGAAGGTTTTCACGCGATCCAAATGGAATTGGCGCAAAGCATGTATCTGCAATCTGAGACAAGCCCTTGGACTTATGACGAGGAAAAAGCCGCAAAGCTGCGTCCTCACCTCCAATCAATTTTGACCAAACTGGCCGAATTGGCCCCTTTCCCGAAAGGCACATCATGAGCGATCCCCACAAGAACACCCGTGATATTTTCCCCGCGACGGGCTCTGACATCACTGCCAAAAGCTGGCTGACCGAAGCGCCGATGCGGATGTTGATGAACAACCTCCATCCTGATGTAGCCGAAAACCCCCATGAACTGGTGGTGTACGGCGGTATCGGGCGCGCTGCGCGCACATGGAAAGATTTTGATCTCATCGTTGAGGCACTGAAAAACCTTGAAGAAGATCAAACGTTGATGGTGCAGTCTGGAAAGCCTGTCGGCGTGTTCCAAACCCACAAAGACGCCCCACGCGTTTTGATCGCTAACTCCAACCTCGTACCGCATTGGGCAAATTGGGATCACTTCAATGAGCTCGATAAAAAGGGCTTGGCCATGTACGGCCAGATGACGGCCGGCTCTTGGATTTACATCGGCTCCCAAGGCATCGTGCAGGGGACGTATGAAACCTTCGTCGAGGCTGGTCGCCAACATTACGGCGGCGATCTGACGGGCAAATGGGTCCTCACAGGCGGCCTTGGCGGCATGGGCGGCGCGCAACCTTTGGCGGCAGTTATGGCAGGCGCATGCTGCTTGGCTGTTGAATGTAACCCAGACAGCATCGATTTCCGCCTGCGCACCCGTTATGTAGATGAGCGCGCCGATACGTTGGACGAAGCTTTGGCGTTGATCGAAAAATGGACCGCCGCTGGTGAAGCAAAATCTGTTGGCCTTTTGGGCAATGCGGCAGATGTCTTTGCGCAAATCGCAAAGCGCGGCGTGCGTCCAGATATGGTCACAGATCAAACCTCTGCGCATGACCCAATCAACGGTTACCTGCCCCAAGGTTGGAGCATGGCGCAATGGAAAGAGAAACGCGAAAGCGATCCGAAGGCTGTAGAAGCTGCCGCCCGCGCCTCGATGAAAGCGCATGTAGCAGCGATGATCGATTTCCAGAAACTGGGCATTCCTACGTTTGATTACGGCAACAACATTCGCCAGGTTGCGCTTGAAGAAGGTCTTGAAAACGCCTTTGATTTCCCAGGCTTCGTTCCAGCATATATCCGTCCGCTCTTTTGCCGCGGCATCGGTCCGTTCCGCTGGGCGGCGCTGTCTGGTGATCCAGAGGACATCTACAAAACAGACGCCAAAGTTAAGGAAATTCTTTCCGAGGACAAGCATCTGCACACTTGGCTCGATATGGCTCGCGAACGTATCGAATTCCAAGGCTTGCCTGCACGCATCTGCTGGGTTGGTTTGGGCATTCGCCACAAGCTAGGTCTTGCCTTCAACGAAATGGTTCGCACTGGCGAGCTCAGCGCGCCGATCGTGATTGGCCGCGACCACCTCGACTCAGGATCGGTCGCCTCCCCCAATCGCGAAACAGAGGCGATGATGGACGGCTCAGATGCTGTATCGGACTGGCCGCTTTTGAATGCGCTTCTAAACACAGCTTCAGGCGCGACTTGGGTGTCATTACACCACGGCGGCGGCGTTGGCATAGGCTTTTCGCAACACTCCGGCATGGTGATTTGCTGTGACGGCTCTGAGGATGCGGATCGCCGCATTGAACGTGTCTTGTGGAACGATCCGGCCACAGGTGTCATGCGTCACGCCGATGCGGGCTATGATGACGCCAAAGCATGTGCCCGCGCGCATGATCTAAATCTGCCCGGTATTCTTGGGTAAATAGAGCGACATTTCGTCGAGATGGCGGGCCTTCGGGTCCGCCATTTTCTATGGGCGCCTTAGGGCTTGCGATATCAATAGCGCGTTGTCATCCGGTGCCCAGGCTTGTGCGACAACCTAACATAGGTCATCGCTTGCTCAGCGTGCCACGTAGATCTCTCGACGATGAAAATCGGATCCCCTACAGCACATTCCAAAAACTCAGTCATCTCTTTGTCTGCCAATGCTGCAGAAAAGCTAATTTCAGCTTCTGAGTATGGTATTTCACTCATCAACCAATCATTTGGACCGAGTTTGGAAAAATCAATCTCTCTCGCTTGCGGCAACGCATCAAGATTGATCCAGCGATCTTCGTATTGATATGGGTTTCCGTCTGCATAGTGCATGCAAATGAGATGCAGTACATCTGCTGCCTTGGGCAATTGCAGGCGCGCTCGCAGCCAATCAGGCGCGTTTTCAACGCTACTAGACACCAATGAATATCTGTATTCCGCGTTGAGCGCTTCGATTTCGTTGCGCAACACTGGAATATCAAATTTGGCCTGAAGAATGCGGGTCTCGCGCACGCGCGTGCCTGCTTTGCGGCGTCTCTCAATAATGCCTTCATCCGCAAGCTCGCGCATCGCGCGGTTCACTGTGGCGCGGGCGCAATTGTAGGTTTCCGTCAGATCCATTTCGTTGGGAACCAATTCGCCCGGCCCCCAATCGCCCCTGACAATCTTAGCCAAGATATCCGCTTTGACTTCTTTGTACGTGACTCTCATTGTCGCTCGTTTCTTGGCCACATAGCCACCTTCATAGCATCTATGACGTTTACATTTACGCCCGCCATAAGACCCGCAAAGTCAATGCAAACTTTTGGGGCACTAAATGAATACATAGCAGGGCTGGCTTTTAGGACAGTATATCTTCAATACAGTATCTTACCAAGTTAAGAACATTGCGACATCCCCTGTCTTGATCTGCAAACTTAACTCATTGAGGTCAGGTGTTTTTAGCACTGGCTGCGCCGAAGCGCTAGGCGATGCAGTATTCGCTTTAGGCGCGTTAGATCAATTGCTTTGTCTTGGCCTCCTAATACTGTGCCACTTGATCTAAACTTCCAGCCCCTCATCCAGTTCTATCTGCAATGCCTCAGCCTCCACACGCGCGCTTTCCGTCAAATCATCCCGTTTCAAAAACGTACGAAGCGCTACGGTCAGCCAGCCAAAAAGCCGCTCTTTGCGCTCGAGACGAGCGCGATGGTCCACGAAACGTTTCGCGATATTGGCGAGCCTACAGGCAATGCCTTTGGTTTGACGCATCGTTCACCTTTAACTTGCCCTGCTCATCTCAGCCAATGTTGCTCGCTTCAAACTCAGCTGCAACGGCTTCGATTGCAGCAAGACAGGTGTTGGCCTCATGGAATTATCTGAGCGCCTCCGCCTTTTTCTGAGCCATCTGCTCGCGCCCCTTTTGGAGTTCCGTTTCGGCACTTTTCATTTGGGTCATCAGGTCCATTTGACGTGGCTCGATTTTGGTCTGTTCTTCTTGTTTCTTCGCGAGGCGCCTCATATGTTTTCAGACGCTTTGCTTCCTTTGCGTTGAGCTCAGCTTGCCGTGCGGCAATCTCAGCGGGCAGGTCTTGATGCAGCTGTATAACGGATCGGTTGGGCGTTTCCGCATAATCGGCTCCCGCCTTAATTCGGTCGAACTTCTTATGGCCTTGCTCATGGGGGTTTTTCCGACTCACGACGCGATTAAGGCGACTTCCGGGGTAATTACGAGGGATGTGTCACGAGCAGCAAGAGCTGTTGACGCAAATGGACGACGTGCGTTCAGCAAACCGCACAGAATGCGGCGATTCTTTGGAAATCGCGTCCATAGATTTTTTGATTGAGAGCGGGCTGCGGCTGACCCATTTAGCGTACAAACTGTGCCACAAAAGTTTAAGTCTTCATGTTTGGCCCATTGTCGAAACCTAACAACATAATTGACATTGCGCAGCGACGTTGGACAGGACTGGGAGGCGGCCACTTGAAAAACGCAGTACCAGACCTTCGCCTGATCGAAGCTGATATGTGGCAACGGATCAAGCGGCGCCAAGGCGTGATCAGATCAACATTGAGCGAAGCCCAGCAGACCAACGATAGCAATCCACTCGCTCGAGCAAAACGTACCAAACACCTGTTTTCAGGTCTTCTTAAGTGTGGCCACTACGGTGGCTCCTATACCCTGATGAACAAGACCAAATACGGCTGCGCTTCCGCTCTCAATAAAGGCACTTGCGACAACCGCAAGCTCATCAAACGCGAGAGTGTTGAAGAGCGTATTCTGAGTGGCCTCAAATCCAAGCTGATGCATCCAGAGCTGCTCAAGGAGTTCGTCACGGAATATCAAAGGGAATGGAACCGACTGCACAGCGAGAGCACATCAGCGCGAAGCTCCATTGAACGTGAGCTCAAACAGCTCGGCGTGCAGATCCAGAAGATCGTTTACGCCATCACAGCGGGCATGTTCCACGCCTCTATGAAGACAAAAATGGATGCCCTAGAGGCGCGCAAAACCGAGTTAACAGCAAAGCTCGCAGCCCTGCCCGAACAAGATCCAATTGTGCTACACCCTGCCCTCGCAGAGACCTACAGCAAGAAGATCACCGCCTTGTCGGACAGCCTCAATGACGAGACGAACAGATCTGAAGCCTCAGAGCTACTTCGTAGCCTTGTTCCAAAGGTGCGCCTGCATCCGGATGAAGCAGCTGATGATGGTCATATGATTGAACTCTTTGGGGAATTGGCTGCAATCTTAGATCTCACAGACCCCCAAAACAACAACACCCGCCGTTTTAAGGGCGGGTTGTCGGTTCAAGTGTTTGCGGGAAGGCGCAACCGCCGTAAATTTCCTCGATTGAAATGCACGCTTTAGAAAGGCGAACACATTTAATGGAGCGCGGTTGTCGTCCCGCGCCTCTAAGAGACTTAACGAGTGGGCAAAGTTTCATCTTTTGAATGTCGACCTACCGCTTTTACGGCTTCAAATTGAGAGAGAAAAACAAAGCCTGTGAGGTCGCTTAAGAATTGCTCCGATCCAAGATGATCCATAACTGGACCTTTCACTTCTGAAAGATGAAGTTTCACATCCATCTCATTTAGTACCTTGTTAATCGTCTCCAGTGCCTCAAGCGCGCTGAGATCAATGTCGTTCACCGCTGAGCATTGCAAGATCACATGACGTACCGCTGCATCCCCCATAACCCTATTGTAGATCGCCTCTTCTAGGTAGTGCGCATTGGCGAAATAAAGGCTTTCATCGACACGCAGGCTGACCACGCTCGGATCCGTCTGAACGTCATGTCGCAGCACATTACGAAAATGTTCCGTTCCTTCAATAAGACCAACTTCGGCAATATGGGGCTTTGATGTCCGGTATAAATGGAGCAAAATTGACACCCCTACTCCGACTGAGACACCGGCCTCAACGCCGAACCCCAAGGTCAGAATGAGTGTCACGAACACGGCCGCAAAATCCGGTTTTGAATACGACCAGCTCCGGCGTAGAATACTGAAATCAACCAAATTCGCCACAGCGACAATGATCGTGGCCGCCAGTGTTGCCTTAGGTAGGAAATAGATCAGTGGGGTCAAGAAAAGCGCGGCACAGGCCAACCCGATCGCCGTAAAGGCCCCCGCCGCAGGTGTTGCAGCCCCCGCATCAAAATTCACCACCGACCGAGAGAAACCGCCGGTCACCGGGAAACCACCCGTGAGAGATGCACCGATATTCGCAGCGCCCAATCCAATCAACTCCTGGTCTGGGTCAATTCGCTCGCGTTTTTTAGCCGCTAGAGTTTGGGCCACAGCAATAGATTCCACGAAACCAATGATCGAGATTAAGACCGCTGGCATCACCAATGCATCTAATAACTCTGTGGACAAAGACGGGAACGTCAATGGAGGCAAACTCTGAGGTACCTCCCCGACAATTCGGACACCTTTGTTCATCAGTCCCGCGAGCCATACAGCGAGGGTTGTGAGAACGACAACGAAAATAGGTCCAATCTTGACGACGACCCCAGCCAAGGGTGCCCCTACCCCTAGCCTACTCAAAAGTGGCTTCAACCCAAGCCGCATCCAGAACAAAAATGCAGTAGCACCAACGCCAATCACGGCCGTATAGATGTTTGTTTGCGAAATGTTTTTACTCAATGACTGCATTAACTGCCACAGGCTTTGGCCAGACGCGTCGATGCCGAGGATATGTTGAATTTGGCTTGCGGCAATAATAATCCCTGATGCCGAGACAAACCCGGACATCACCGGATGAGAAAGAAAATTCGCGACAAATCCAAGGCGAAGCATGCCCATCACAAGCAAGATAAGCCCGGACAATCCCGCCAGAGAAAGCGCTGCAATCGCGTATCCCATTGTATCTTGTTCAGCGATCTGGCTGAGCGTTGCGGCGGTCATCAGGGAGACAACAGCAACAGGACCAACGGCAAGTGCGCTGCTTGTCCCAAAGATCGCATAGAGGATGATCGGCGCTATGGACGCATATAGGCCTGCCTGGGGAGGCAGGCCAGCAAGCAATGCATAGGCCAAAGATTGCGGGATAAGCATGACCGTGACGATCACAGCAGCAAGCAGATCCTCCAGCATTATCTTTTTCGAATAACGCCGGCCCCACGACAATATCGGAACGTAGTTGTGTATCATCACGAGCCCTCGAGTTTGCGTGTCGCTGAAGCGCCGCTAGTTTATTAGTGAGTGAGAACTTGATCTAAGAAGTTCCGTGTCCGCTCATTGGCTGGCGAGGTGAAGAAAGTTTCCGGATCGCTTTCTTCGATGATTTCCCCGGCATCCATAAAGATAACACGGTCAGCAACCTTGCGCGCAAAACCCATTTCATGCGTCACGCAGACCATCGTCATGCCTTCTTGGGCCAATGTTTCCATGACATCCAAAACCTCACCAATCATCTCGGGATCAAGCGCCGAAGTCGGTTCATCAAAGAGCAAAATTTCCGGCTTCATGCAAAGTGCCCGCGCGATCGCAACACGCTGTTGTTGACCGCCAGACAGTTGACCTGGAAATTTGTCGGCTTGGTTGGCGATTTGAACTTTTTCCAAGAATGCCATCGCGGTCGCCTCTGCATCTGCTTGGGTTTCTTTACGCGCAAGCATCGGTGCAAGCGTGCAGTTTTCCAAAATGGACAGATGCGGGAAGAGATTAAAATGCTGGAAACACATCCCCACCTCACGACGCATTTCTTCGATATTTGGCGCATCGGCGTTGATCGGGTCACCGTTGATCAATATCTCGCCGGATTGATGCTCTTCGAGCTGGTTGATCGTGCGGATCATCGTTGACTTACCTGAACCAGACGGCCCGCAAACCACGATTTTCTCACCCTTTTTCACCGAAAGATTAATGCCCTTCAAGGCATGAAACGTTCCGTAAAACTTGTTCACATCTTTCATTTCTACTGCATAAGTCATAGGCGATCCTTTTGTTTACGATTTAACGGCGGCGGTAACGATGATTTCTACCTTCAACACATCGCGGGCAAGCTTGGCTTCGCCGCAGGCGCGGGCAGGCGCATGGCCGGCAGGCACCCAAGCATCCCAAACCGCGTTCATTTCAGCGAAATGAGCCATGTCAGACACCCAAATTACAGCCTGAAGAATGTGTTCGCGGTCTGAGCCTGCCTCCGCAAGAAGCGCATCTACACGCGCCAGACAGTCAGCGGTTTGCTCGGCGACGCTGTCACCCGCGCCGACTTGACCACAAAGGTAGGCGACACCGTTGTGTTTGACGATTTTGCTCATGCGTTCAGATGTGTGAATGCGTTCAATCATTGGGTTTTCCAATCAAGTTTCGTGCGCCAAGCGCCTCGTGGATTTCGGTTAAAATCATTGTGTCATCAATCGCTGCGGGTATCTTGTAAGTCTCGCCGTTTGCGATTTTTTGCATCGTCCCACGCAACACTTTGCCTGATCGCGTTTTGGGCAAACGTTTTACCGGCACAGCCAATTTAAACGCCGCAACTGCGCCAATCTTGGCACGGACCAACTGAACCAGTTCTTTTTCCAAGTCAGCAGGGTCGCGATCCACACCATCGTTCACAACAAAAAATCCGAGCGGCATCTGTCCCTTAAGCGCATCGGCTGCACCCACCACTGCGCATTCGGCGATGTCTTCATGCCCCGAGATAACTTCCTCCATCGCGCCGGTGGACAACCGGTGCCCTGCGACATTGATGATGTCATCTGTGCGCGCCATGATAAAAACATATCCGTCTTCGTCGATCATACCAGCGTCAGATGTCGCATAATACCCAGGGAACTCCTCCATATAGGAGGATCGGAAACGCTCTTCAGCATTCCACAATGTAGGAAATCCCGAAGGGGGCAACGGTAGCTTGCAGACGATATTCCCCAACGTACCAGCTTCTACAGGGTTACCCTCGTCATCCAGCACACGGATATCGTAACCAGGCATTGGTTTCCCAGGTGAACCAAGCTTGATCGGAAATGCCCCCAGCCCCACAGGGTTGCCAGACATGGCCCATCCGGTTTCGGTTTGCCACCAATGGTCGATAACAAGACGGTCGAGTTTCTCCTGCGCCCATTCAATCGTCGCCGGATCAGATCGTTCACCCGCCAAGAACAAGGTCCTGAAGTTGCTTAGATCGTAATCCTGAATAAGCAGCCCCGAGGGATCAACCTTTTTGATCGCGCGAAGCGCGGTCGGTGCGGTGAACATCGCCGCGACTTTGTGGTCTTGGATCACGCGCCAGAACGCCCCAGCATCCGGTGTGCCAACGGGTTTGCCCTCAAAGACAACCGTTGCACTGCCATTCAGCAATGGTCCGTAGCAGATATAGGAATGGCCAACGACCCAACCCACATCAGAGGCGGCCCAGAAGGTTTCTCCCGGTTTGATATCATAGTGATACTCCATCGACCAACGCAGCGCGACCATATGCCCGCCATTGTCGCGAACAACGCCTTTGGGCTGGCCCGTCGTACCCGATGTATAAAGGATATAAAGCGGATCAGTCGCCTCGACCGGCACACATTCTGTACCCTCGCCAGCCGCAATGGCAGATTGAACCGATTGCGCGTAATCAACATCGCGCCCTTCGATCAGCTCACATGACTGGGTATCGCGTTGCAAGATCACACAGTGATCAGGCTTGGCCGATGCGATTTCAATCGCTTCATCCAATAACGGCTTATAGGCGATCACCCGATTTGTCTCGATCCCACAGGACGCCGAAATGATCGCTTTTGGAGCAGCATCGTCAATTCGGGTTGCCAATTCGCGCGCAGCAAAACCACCGAATACAACCGAATGGATCGCACCAAGGCGCGCACAGGCCAGCATCGCAAAGATCGCCTCAGGCACCATTGGCATGTATATAATAACACGATCACCTTTGGTGACGCCTAGCCCACGCAGAACAGACGCCAACGCGCTGACCTCGTCCTTGGTTTGGGCATAGGAATAGGTTTTCGCGGTTCCCGTAACAGGGCTATCATAAATAACAGCCGCGCGGTCGCCGTGGCCGGCTTCGACATGGCGATCAACGCAGTTGTAACAGGTATTGCATGTCGCCCCATCAAACCAACGCCCATAGGCGCCTTTGTCGGCATTGAACGTGGACGTCGGCGGGGTGAACCAATCAATTGCTTTAGCGGCATTGGCCCAAAAGGCCGCGGGATCCGCCTGCCAATCGGCATAGGTTTGTGGGTATTTCGACATCATTTACCTCAGCACGTGTAGTTCATACCAATGCGCCCACCATCCACATAGATGGTTTCGCCAGTGATATATTTGGCTTTTTTGCTCGCGAGAAATGCGACGGCATCGCCAATATCACGTGGCTCGCCGACACGTTTCAGAGGCGTACGCGACATAACCATTTTCATGGCTTCTGGGTTTGCATTCACGCCGGCCATCATTTCGGTATCGATCGAACCAGGTCCAACAGCATTCACCCGAATATTGTGCGGAGCCAATGCCAGCGCCGTCGCCTTGGTCAACTGCATCACACCGCCCTTTGAGGCACAATACGCAGGGATTGACGGGATTGCGACGACCGCATTGATGGACGACATATTCACAATCGCGCCCTCAATGTTATTGGCGGCCATGGTTTTTGCAGCACGTTGAAGTGCAAGGAACGTCCCAGTGAGATTAACGTCGATCACCTTTTGAAAGCTCTCGAGCGACGTTTCAAGAAAATCTCCCGGCATCGCGATGCCCGCGTTGTTCACAAGAATTTCAACAGGGCCATGCTCTGCTTCGATTGCGTCGAACATGGCTTCGATCTGCGCAGGATCCCCCATGTCACAGGCCATGCCAACGGCACCACCACCAAGTTTATCGGCCGCTGCCGCGACACCTTCGGCGTTGATATCTGCCAAAATCACCTTTGCACCATCTTCTGCGATGGCTTCTGCACAGGCATAGCCGATCCCTTGGGCGGCGCCCGTGACCAATGCGATTGGTTGTTTGCTCATGTCATGTCCTACTTTTTCAGACCGTAAACGCCGGTCGCTTGCTCTTCTGTGATGAATCCAGCGGCCAGATCTTGGGCCACTTCCGTTTTGTCGCGCGCGCTTGGCGCGCCATATCCGCCCCCTCCTGGGAGGCTGAGTTTGAGACGTTGGCCATTTTTGACCAACTGGCGCCCCTTGCTTCTCATCTTGGTGCCATCTGAAAGTTCGACCTGTCCCTTGGCACCCGCATGGCCACCTTCGCGACCGCGCGCGGGATTTTCCACCCGATCGAACATGGCGTTAAAGTAAAAGTCATAGCCTTCGCGGGGTTCGATTTCGATGTTCTGACCAAGGCCGCCCCGAAAGGCCCCCGCCCCGCCTGATCCCTCACGAAGATCTTTTCGCCACACTGTGATCGGGCCAACGTGCTCGGTCGCTTCGACGCTCATCGTCGACACACCAGATGGGAAGGCCGTCGCAGACAATCCGTCCAATGTTGGGCGGGCCCCTGTCCCGCCAGAGTTGAACATCAGGACCTCGGCATTCGGCAAACCGCTTGCGGGATCACTGGCGCGTGCCGAAATTTGGATATTCCAAAGTGCGCTTGCCCCCTCGGCGGGAACTGTGTCGGGCATCGCTTGGTGCAAAGCGCCCAGCACCACATCAGGCACCAAATGTCCCAAGACATGGCGCACCGAAACCGGAGCAGGTCGACGCGCGGCCAAGATGCATCCCTCAGGAGCGGTAATTTCAAAGGGTTCAAGTGAACCCGTGTTATTCGGCACCTCTGCCGCAATCGCGCATTTCAAGCCATAGCACGCATAGGCACGTGTGTAGACCTCGGGAACGTTTACGCCAAAGCGGCTCATGCCTGAGGTACCATCAAAATCGGCTTTGATTTTATCCCCAGCGACATCCAAACGCACAACCATATTGACCGGTGCATCATACCCATCCACCTGCATAGAATGACGAAACGTGCCATCGGGAACTTTGGCGATGGCCTCATGGGTGGCTTTGCGCGATGTCTCAATCACGAAATCCGACAGACCCTCCAGATCAGAGATGCCAAATTCGCCCATCATGGTCTGTAAGCGGCGATCCCCTGCCTCGTTACAGGCCGCTAGAGAATAAAGATCGCCGACCACTTGATCCGGTTCACGCACGTTAGAGCGCACCATACGGATAAGATCCTTGGACACGTTTCCCCGTTCGGCGAACTTCATGATCGGGATCAAGAGACCCTCTTCATACACTTCGTTCGCGTCAGGCCCAAAACCCCGACCACCAATATCCACAACATGCGCAGTACAGGCAAAGAAACCGATGTGTTGGCCGTTGCGAAACGTTGGCGACACAACCGTAATGTCGTGAAGGTGCCCCGTGCCAAGCCATGGGTCGTTGGTGATGAAAACGTCGTTTTCAAATACGTTATCCAGTCCCAGCTCACGTACAAAATGCGTCACGCTCTCGGCCATTGCGTTCACGTGACCTGGCGTGCCGGTGACCGCCTGCGCCATCATTCGGCCTTGGCGATCAAAAAGCCCTGCCGACAAATCGCCCGCTTCGCGCACTGAGGTTGAAAAAGCGGTTCGGATCAATGTCGTGGCTTGTTCTTCGACAACCGCAATCAAGCGGTTCCACATGATTTGATAATCGATTGCTGTCGGGCTCATAGTGCGTCTCCCTTGCGGCGCAGCAGCAAGCTGCCGTCGCCTTGGCCAATCGCCGTATAGGCGGATGTGACAATTGTGGTGGTCTCATTTTCGATAATCACGGCGGGGCCTTCGACAGATTTCCCAGCGCTCATTTCGCTACGCTCTACTTCGCGCGCATCCACGGTGCTTCGCAGTGCAGCGTCATAGAATTGACGTGTCCGTCGCTCTGTTGCTGCATCTCCCGATGCGAAATGCGCGGCCTTTGCAACATCAGGCAGCACGGATGCAACCACAAGCGACCAGTTGGTGATTTCAATCGCAAGCCCATCGATGGTCCGGCCAAACAACATTTCATATGCGGCTTCAAACGCATCTTGGATCTCTGATTTATCCGAGTCCGCAAACGGTTTGTACGGTAGGGACACTGGGATTTCCCAACCCTGCCCCGCATATCGCATAAACGCAGTCAGTTTAGATGAGGTATCCGCGTCCTTGGCCCCTGCTTCAACAAAAGCGCGGGCCTCTTGCTCCAGCTCAGCCAAAGCTGAGTTCACTGCAGCGCCATTGAAATCAGCGAGTTGCTGAAACAATCCGCGCGTAGCTTCATAACTGAAGGGGGCCTTCAGGAAGCCAATCGCAGAACCAACACCCGCACCTGGCGGAATGATCAAATCACGTATGCCGAGTTTTTCACAGAGACGACAGGCATGAAGCGGTGCCCCACCTCCGAAACCGATCATGGTAAAATGTTCAATATCACGGCCATTTTCAACCGTGTGAACACGCGCCGCATTGGCCATGTTTTCGTCAACCATTTCGGTAACACCAAAGGCGGCGTCGCTGCTTGTAATACTCAAAGTTTCGCCAAGTTTCGCAGCCACGGCAGTGTCCGATGCGTCAGGGTGCAGTTGGATCGCACCTCCCGCGAAATTGTTTGGATCAAGGCGACCCAAAAGCAGGTTCGCATCCGTCACAGTTGGCTCTTCTCCGCCTCGGCCATAGCACGCCGGGCCTGGCTCTGAGGCCGCGGATCGAGGTCCAACTTGGATTCGGTTCATGCTGTCGATGGACGCAATTGAACCGCCTCCCGCGCCGATCTCGACCATTTCAACAACGGGTGTGGACACGGTCATGCCCGAGCCTTTTTTGAAACGATATGTACGCGCGACTTCGAAGGTATTCGCCGTCTTGGGCGCACCATCTTCGATCAAGCAAATCTTGGCAGTGGTGCCCCCCATATCAAAGCTCAAGACTTTGTCGAGATCATGCGCCCGCGCAAAATCGGCGGCAAAAATTGCGCCCCCTGCGGGACCAGATTCAAGCAGACGGACAGGCTGTTCTGCGGCTGTTTCTACCGAAATCAAACCACCCCCAGAATGTAACATAAAGACTGGGGCCGCGACGCCGGCGCCACGAAGGCGGGCGACCAAACGTCCAAGATAATCCGCGACCTGTGGTTGTACATATGCGTTTGCGATCACTGTATTAAACCGTGGCAGTTCGCGCATTTGTGGCGAAATCACAGATGAGATCGAAATCGACAAATCAGGGGCCGCCGCACGCAATGCATCCGCCATCTGACGTTCGTGCGCATCATTGGCATAGGAGTGCATCAACCCAATCGCGACGGCTTCAAAGTCGCCGGCCAGAATGGTTTGTACCATTGCGTCCACGTCGTCTTGCTCAAGCGGCAACAGGACCGCGCCACTTGCGCCGATCCGTTCATTCAATGTGAAACGATCCTGACGAGGCACCATCGGCTTTGGCAGGTTAAGGTTCAGGTCATACTGCTCAAACCGATTTTCAGAACGCATTTCGATGACGTCGCGAAAACCTTCGGTCGTGATAAACGCCAGCTTTGCTCCGCGACGCTCAATCAAAGAGTTCGTCACCAAAGTGGTGCCGTGGATCACTTGATCAATATCAGACAATTCGATCCCAGCCTGTTTGGAAGCCAAGGCAATTCCATCCAAAATCGCCTGTTCAGGTTGAGTGTAGTTGGTCAGAACTTTGCACGTCGAAAGCCCGCCCGCATGTTGCAATGCAACATCCGTAAAGGTGCCGCCGATATCCACGCCGACGCGTGTAGAAGCCAGTGTCATAGTCAAATTGCTTTCAAGATTTGTTTTGCTGTGAACGCCGTTTGGTACAAGCGCGAAAAGACAGGAGCAGATTTCACTGTCGATGGGTCCGTCATAGGTAGCGGCAGATCTGCACGATCCATGCCGGTCAATAATTGCGACATCGTGCGCCCAAACATCGTACCGGTTGTGATACCACGACCATTGTAACCAATTGGCGTGAATAGATTTTTATCAAGCTCATGAATGCGGGGCAGATGATCTGGTGTCATTGCAATTTGCCCTGTCCACGCCTCTTCGAACTCGACGGGGCCAAGTGTTGGGAACAAACGCGCGATTTGTTTGCGCGCCCAACGCTGTGAAACGCCGCCATTAATATCACCCATGACCTTACCCATAGATCCAATCAGCAGGCGATCGTATGCATCGCGGCGCACATTAAACATGATCTGACCGGTATCCCACAAACCCTGTTTTTCGGGCATAATATGCGCGGCCTCTGGCCCCAGCGGCTTGGTGGCGAGTTGAAAGTAATTGATCAACGTAAAGTTCTGCTTCAAGCCTGGCCATAGGTCATCCGTGTAAGCGTTGGTTCCCAGAACAACCGCCTTAGCTTTCACTGTGCCCTTATCCGTTTCAACGATCCACAGATCACCTTCTTTGGATAATTTGGTCGCGCGGACCTTGGTGCTTATTTTCGCACCGGCTCCGAGCGCCGCACGTGCAAGTCCTCGCACATAGCCCATTGGGTTTATCGTGCCGGCGCGGTGATCCAAAAGGCCACCATGGAACACAGTCGTGCCCAATTTCTCGGATACCTCCTCACGCGATAGCAGATCCACTGGCTGACCCAGGCGCTGCCACTCTTTGTGGCGGTCCTGTAGGTCGCGAAAACCTGAAGGGGCATGCGCACCATGAATTGTCCCAGTTTTGGTCACTTCACAGCGGATTTGGTGCTTTTCAATTAGAGAAAACACATACCCTGGGCCTTGACCGAACATATCGATGAAACGCGGACCATATACCGGTCCCAATTTCTCACGCACTTTTTGGGGTGGCAACCAAAGCGCGGCATTTACCAGCCCACAGTTGCGTCCTGACCCACCGAAACCGATTTGATTCGCCTCAAGCACATGCGCCGACAGTCCCTGCTCGGCGCAATGAAGCGCTGATGATAACCCGGTGAACCCACCGCCGATAATCACGACATCCAAGATACCTTGCGTATCGAGCGGCGCATGAAAATCTTCTTCAATCGCCGTGGCGTTCCAAAGCGAAATTGCATTTTGTGCACTCATATAGATTCCCTACCTCAAACGGAATGGCTGCGATTGAGGAAAGGTTGCAACAGCTTCTCCTCTGTGTCAATATATGATATATAAGTTCTATATATCAGCACAGAGGTCTTTATGAAAAAGCTCAAATTGTCATCATCTGACATGGTGAAAGCCGCAAGAGCGCGCATTGAGGAAGTCGAAACCGCCGACCTCATCGCGATGCTCGAAAATCCAAATGTTGTCGTGGTTGACATTCGCGACCCACGTGAACGCCAGCGCACAGGTTTTATTCCTGGCAGCTTTCACGCGCCGCGTGGCATGATCGAATTCTGGGTCGATCCAGACAGCCCATATTTCAAGGACATCTTTGGAGAAGATAAAAAGTTTGTCTTCCATTGCGCCTCAGGTTGGCGCTCGTCGCTAACAGTTGCCACGCTCCAAGACATGGGGTTTGAAGCGGCTCACCTCAAAGAAGGTTTCTCCACTTGGGAAAAACAAGGCGGTTCAGTCGAATTTCCTGAAAAGAAGGGCTAAAAAACTCTGTTTCGCGCACTCTACAAAGAAGGCGCGAAACAGTTAGATCAAGTGAAATTTAGCGGCGCGCCAGTTTCGCAGATACGCTTTCGGCGCAATTGGCAACCAAAGATCCATATCTATCTAACCCGTTTTCGGGCATACTCACATCTGGCAACGAAATCCCCAACGACGCTATGCTTTCTCCACTGGGAAGCGTAATCGCTGCCCCAAGACTCCAAATGCGCTCGCGAAATTCGCCTTGGTCTACGGCATATCCTCGGGCAAGCGTCGCATTTATATCATCATCAAGGGCCGCAATAGAGGATATTGTCTTTTCCGTATGTCGGGTCAGTTGCCCCTTAATGCGTTCGCGCATGCTACCATAATTCGCCGCCAAGATGGCCTTCCCGGTACCCACGCAATGAATCGGCGCTTCGCCGCCAATCGGGCTCCAAGACCGGATGGGTTTTTGGCTCTCAATCTTATCTATATAGACGATCCCAAGATGTTCAGGAACGGCCAGATAAATCGTCTCGCCGGTTTCCTTGGACAGGAATGACATCTCAGGCGCGGCCAGTTCGCGCAGGTTCAAATTATCAACCGAAGCTCGTCCAATTTGCCACGTCTTCAACGTCGCGGCATAAGCTTTGCTTTCCAAGTGTTTGACATATCCAAGTGTTGTGAGACTCTGCAAAAGGCGAAATGTGTTAGATTTCGTAAGACCCAACTCCACCGATAACTCGGTAACGCCCTTGCCTGATGGGGCATGTGCCAAGTTTTCAAGAATGCTCAATCCCTTGGAGAGGGTAGAGTCAACTTTGGGCGTCTTAGGCGGCGTATCTGTCATTGGTTCATCCTCCGATACGTATCAAGTATCAGGTTCATTCCGAAACAGGAAGTCAGGAGCTGAATGAGCCGTGATTTTTGGCAATACACCTTCAAACTTACGTACATTCAACAAGGTTGAATGTGCCGCCGTGCTTTGACTAAGGGACGATGTGCGAAGATCATGGGTTAAAACATTCGGATTTCCATGTCGATCACGGTTTTGCGGCGCATTGAAATCGGGATCATACCAAGCTCCCGTCCACAAAAAGACACAGCCCTCGCGGACTTCATCGGTTATTTTTGCACCAGCAAGACAACGCCCGCGATCATTGTAGAGCTCAACGATATCTCCATGCTCAATCCCACGCTCAGCCGCATCTCTTGGATGAAGCAGCACCGGCTCGCGATCCTTGATCTTATGGCTTTTACTATAGTCGCCATTATCAAGCTGGCTGTGCAACCGCGTTTTTGGTTGCCCCGACAACATATACAGTGGGTATTTTTGTTCCGCTCCGGCTGCCACATCCCGTGGCGCGAACCACGCCGCATGGCCTGGGCAGTCAGGGCGACCAAACGACGCAATGGTTTGCGAGAATAGCTGGATGCGGCCGCTTGGGGTCGACAAGGGATTTGCCACCGGATCGGCACGAAATTTGTCCAGAAATACTTGCTCAGGCGCTGGATCTGGCACATGCACAACGTCCCCAGAGATAAATTCATCCCAGTTCGGCAGATCAATACCGGCCTTCGAAGCCGTAGATTGCGTTTGTTGCCAAATGCACCGCAACCAGTCTTCACTGCTGCGCCCCTCCGTAAACGCCTCGGCATTTCCAAGACGCCCTGCGAGGTCTGCATAGATGTCATATTCCATCCGCGCCTCGCCCACCGGCTTGATTAATGCAGGCATCGGAACAAGGGCATTGTCTGATTTCCCTGCGCCAAAGTCTGTACGTTCTTGCGCAGACGCAATCGGCAAAACGATATCCGCATGACGCGCGGTTGCGGTCCAATTCAGCTCATTCACAATCACGGTGTCGGGGGCCTGGAACGCCTCGTGTAACCTATTCAGGTCTTGGTGATGATGAAAAGGGTTTCCTCCGGCCCACCAGACCATACGCGCATGGGGGAATTTCCGTTTACGCCCGTTGTAATCATAGCTTTTCCCGGGACTTAGTAACATCTCGGAAATCATCGCGACTGGGATAAAGTCATCGTGCGGGTTCTTGAGTTGTGAAAAGGCGCCCCACCGAAATGGGCGCTCTACATTCCCGATGTTCGCGTTCACGCCGTACCCAATCACATATCCGCCACCAGGTAAGCCGATTTGCCCCAGCATCGCTGCCAAAGTCACTCCCATCCAAAGGGGTTGTTCGCCATAATCTGCCCTCTGTACCCCCGCGGCAATACTGATCATCGTACGGGACGACGCCATTTTTCGAGCGAGGGCCGCAATGTCTTCGGCGTCGATTCCCGATTGTGCCGCAGCCCAAGCGGCGTCTTTTGGCTGGCCATCGGTTTTGCCCAGAATGTACGCTGCGACGCGGTCAAAGCCGACGGTGTATTTATCCAAAAACGAAACATCATGCAGACCTTCGGTTAGCAAGGTATGCGCGAGCCCCAACATCAATGCAGTGTCAGAACCCGGCAATGGTGGCATCCAGACAGCATCAAGTGTCTCTAAGATATCGCTGCGTAATGGGCTGATGTTGACAAACTCAACGCCCGCGTCCTTGCATAGGGTCAAGTTATCTTTCATCCGATGACGCGCAACGCCACCATCGCTGACTTGAGTATTGCGCTGTGCGATGCCACCAAAACACACAACAAGATCGCTGTGTTTGGCAATGACCGGCCAGCGGGTCGCGTCCACAACATGTTGTCGGTACGGCCCAACGATATGCGGCATCAGGACAAGGGCCGCATTATAGCTATAGTTACCCTCTGAACGCACGAACCCGCCCTGCGTGTTCAAAAAACGCTTCAGTTGACTCTGGGCGTGATGAAAGCGTCCGGCGCTTGACCAACCATATGAACCGGCAAAAATTGCTCCATTCCCATACGCCTCACGAATACGTCTAAGTTCTTTGGCAATCAAATCGAGAGCCGTATCCCAACTGACTTCGACAAAGCCATCGCGACCGCGTGCTGTTTCGCCGCTTGTACCGCGCCCTTCGGGACCGTTCTCAAGCCATGATTTGCGCACGGCTGGACGCGTGATACGCGCATCGCCATGCAAGCTGCTTGCGATATTATCGTTGATCCGCGACGGATTTGGATCCTCGCAATGCCCAGCGACCGATTGAATTTTTTCATCTTCAACCACAGCGACACCAACGCCCCAGTGGTTTGCAGTAATCTTTGTTTCAATCTTAGGCATTCAACTCTCACGTGCTGCTATAGTGAACATATTTTCTGCATATTGACACAGTAGATCTGGGATGTCATCCTCAGAACGTCTATATTAAGCGAGATTATTCCATGCCTTCAGATACAAGAAATAACGCCGATGCTCTCGTGCAAAACGGTAGGCCTCCCCGTGTCGATGGTCGTCATGTTAACATGCCTATTGAGCTTGGCTCGACGATTGTCTTTGACAGTATGGCAAGTTTTGAGAGCGCACGCGATGCGCGCTACGCATCCGGTACCCTTTACTATGGGCGGTATGGAAATGACGCCTCATTTCAACTGGAAGCGCTACTTGCCAATCTCGAAAACGCACGCGGTGTCACCTTAACATCATCCGGCGTGGCGGCCATCTCTACGGCGTTGATGACATTCGTTGCCCCGGGAAAACACCTATTGGTCGCCGATCACGTCTACGGCAACACGCGCGCCTTTTGTGATGGCGTTTTGAGCCGCATGGGCGTTGAGATTGAATACTACGATCCCATGATCGGCACAGATATCTACGATTTAATTCGTGAAACAACCTGCGCCATTATGCTCGAAGCCCCAGGGTCGGGCACCTTTGAAATACCTGACATTCCGGCCATTGCAAAAGCCGCACGCGATGCCTCTATCCCCTCGATTATCGATAGCACTTGGGCCACGCCGTTGTTTTGCAAACCCCTTGATCTGGGCTGCGATGTCGTGGTCGCCTCTTGCTCAAAATACATCAGCGGGCATTCAGATTGCATGATGGGCATGATCGCGAGCAATACCATGTACCATGATCAGATACGTAAGACCGTTTTTGCAATCGGCGACAAGCCAGGATCACACGAAGTTTTCCTCGCCTTGCGCGGGCTTAGAACGCTTAAGGTCCGCATGGAGTATTTTGACAAGGCCGGCCGTGAAATCGCGACATGGCTGGGACAACAAAAACAAGTAAAGACTGTTCTGCACCCAGCCTTTGAGAGTTGCCCCGGCCACGATTTCTGGAAGCGTGACTTCACCGGCGCCGCAGGTCTGTTCTCCGTGATTTTTCACCCCTGCAGCGCGGCACAAATCCGCGATTTTGTCGACGCCCTGCATCATTTTGGTATCGGCGTGAGCTGGGGTGGATACGAGAGCCTTGTATTGCCCGTTGACCCCATGCGCAGCGCGAAAGCTTGGACTGAGACCGGTGCCTTGGTGCGGTTTAACATCGGCCTTGAAGACACAGATAGCCTGAAAGCAGACCTGCAGGCCGCGTTACCTCTTTTGAATTCATAGTTTACCATCAAAACGGAGTGCCCAAATGCACAACAAAATTGACCACTTTGCGATTGGCGCCGACAGCTTGGAGCAAGGTATCGAAAGCCTGAAGGACGTCCTTGGCGTCGAAGTTCCACGCGGCGGCAAACACGACGCGATGAGCACGCATAATTGTGTGATGCAATCAGGCAACGAGAGCTTCTTTGAACTTATCGCGATCGATCCCGACGCACCAGCCGATCCAGGGCGGGTACGTTGGTTCACGCTGGATGACCGTGCCACCCAAGCCCGCCTAAAAACCCGTCCTCGTGCATTGTGCTGGGTCGTTGGGACCGACGATCTGGATGCGGTCATCGCCGCGAGCCCCGTGGATCTGGGCGAAGTGGTACTGTTCACGCGCGGTGATCGCTCATGGCGTTTGACTGTACCAAAAGACGGAAGCTTGCCGATGGGAGGTTTGTTGCCTGCGTTCATCGAATGGTCGCCAGGGCCCCATCCAAGCACAGGCCAACAAGATTTGGGCGTGACCTTGGACAAGGTTCATTTGGCCCACCCAAACCCGTCTGAACTGTTGGAAGTTTTGAAAGCACTCAAGGTCGATCACTTGGCCAATGTCAGCGAGGGCCCCGCCGCGTTGTCCTTTGATCTAAGTACACCAAAAGGCGCTGTAACTCTCGATTAGAAAAGGAAGACGGGCATGGAACATCCAATTGCATCTCTGGATCAAAAGCCAGACGTAACGGCATTCTTCGATGCGCAGTCCAACACAATAAGCTATGTCATCAAAGACCCCGCAAGCACGTCTTGCGCGGTCATTGATGCTGTCATGCAATTTGATTACGCGGCTGCACGCCTCAGCTTTGATACCGCGAATCAGATCATCGCATTCATAACCGAACGCGGGCTTAGACTTGAATGGATTATTGAAACACATGTTCACGCAGATCACCTATCTGGCGCGCCCTATATACAGAAAAAACTGGGCGGTAAAATCGGGATCGGTGAACATATCCTGACTGTGCAAGAAACCTTTGGAAAGATCTTTAATGCTGGCACCGAATTCCAACGGGACGGCACACAGTTCGACTGTCTGTTCACGGACAATCAGGTTTATAATGTCGGCAAAATGACTTGTTTTGCCATGCATACGCCCGGACATACGCCGGCCTGTATGGTGCATGTCATAGGGGATGCGGTCTTTACGGGTGATACATTATTCATGCCAGATGGCGGGTCCGCGCGGGCGGATTTTCCTGGAGGCGATGCCGGTGAGTTGTTCGATTCAATCGAACGCGTTCTTGCTCTCCCTGAAGAAATGCGACTGTTTGTATGTCACGACTACGGCCCCAATGGGCGCGCAATCCGTTGGGAGACGACCATCGGCGCACAAAAGAAAGCGAATATCCATGTTGGTGAAGGGGCGTCTCGTGAAGAGTTCGTCTCCATGCGCGAAGCCCGCGACGCGACCCTTGGCATGCCAAAATTGATTATTCCGTCGCTCCAAGTCAATATGCGCGCCGGCGAAGTTCCCAAAGATAAAGACGGTAACATGACGCTTACTGTGCCAATTGATGCGTTGTGATCCTTAACGAAATAACGAAAGAGTAAAGATATGGAACGCGTAGATGTGATCAAATGGATTGCGACGGTCGTGCAACTTATTGGATATGCCTTGACGGGGATGAATATCGTGCCGTGGAATATTGCGGCCTTTGTCATCGGTATCGTGCTGTGGTTTGTCGTTGGATTTATGTGGAGGGACCGAGCGCTGATGGTCGTGCACATCGGGGCCTTTGTTGCACTCATTGCTGGATATTTGAATTCGTAATACCCAACACTTGATCCAATAGAAAAGGGGCGAAGCGGGTTTTACCTCTTCGCCCCTTTTCTTTGCACCTCCTAGGTCGCTAGTGCGTCGATAAGGCCATTCTTCCTTTCAAATACTCGCCATACTGGCCGAGCGAAAAGATGAATGTCCAATATATCGCACCGACAAAGACATAGACCTCCATGTAATGCGGCGCCCACTCGCCTGTCCCGAAAGCAGCCTTGGCCGATGCCAATACATCAAAGAAGCCGATGATGATCACGATGGCTGTCTCTTTAAACGTCACAACAACCATATTGATGGTACTTGGCAAAGCATGGCGGAACACTTGCGGCAAAATGATGCGCGCCATGATCTTCCAATACCCTATACCAAGGGCCTTGCCGGCTTCGAATTGCCCTTTCGGAATGGCCTGAAAACCGCCTCTGAAAACTTCGGCCTGATAACAGCCAAAGAACAAAGAAAACGCGATGATAACGCGCCAAATCTTGTCACCTTCAAGCCAGCTTGGCAAAAGGATTGGAACGACGACAGCCGCGGTAAACAGTGTAGTCAAAAGAGGCAATGAACGAATTGTATCGATCACGATCACCGCAAAGCTACGCACAACAGGCATCTCAGAGCGGCGCATCAACGCCAAGCCAAGCCCCATAGGCATGCCCAATAGAACAACAGACGCAAACAGAAATAACGTGAGGGAAAGCCCGCCCCACCCATCCGTTGTAACCTGCGCAAGGCCCAGCAAGCTCCCTTCCATCAGGAGATAATATGCAGCAAATCCTGCCACCCAAAGGCTTGTGAGTCGCTTCGCCGTCCAGGTGGCCGGAAAACAAGAAATGATCACTGTCGCAATAATGGACAGGCAAGCAAATGTAGATCGCCAATGTTCCTCATAGGGATAAAGACCGAAGAGGATCAGGCGATGGCGCGCATCAATCACAGACCAACAGGCACCCGCCTCTTCGGTACAGTGGGCAACATTTTCGGCGGACCACACCGCTCGAAAAATGGCCCAATCAACCGCAAGCCAAGTCCAATACCCGAGAGCGCCAAAAATGACGATGGACAAAACTGCTGCAGATGGGGTCCCGAAAGCGCGTTTTGAGAAAGACGCCATATAGGCGTGAAAGCGGTTGGGAGATAATTTTTGAGTATGTGCCATCTTAGTGTGCCTTTAGCTTTAGTCGATTGTTCAACCAATTCGTAAAAATTGAGATTGAAAAATTCACGGTAAGAAACGCCGCCATCAACAAGAAGATAAGTTCAAGCGTCTGCCCAGATTGCGTAATGGAATTCGATACAATGTAGAACATATCACTAAAGCCAATAGCGATACCGATGGTGGTGGCTTTCATGATGAAAATCCACTGATTGCCCAATGGCGGAATGATGCTGCGTAGCGACATGGGCATCTTGATGCGGTGCCAAATTTGACCTTGTGTTAGTCCCACAGCCTGCCCCGCTTCAATCAAACCACGGGGCACTTGTTTGAGGCCACCGCGCACAACTTCTGCGATATACGCACTTCCGTACAATGTGATCGCTGTGATCATCGCTACGAGTTCAATAGAAACGGTTATGCCCCCATTAAATCGAAGCCCTTTCAATGATGGGATTGACAACAACGGCTCACCCTCGGGACGCATCACAAACGCAACAATCACAGACATCGAGATGGCCGCAGCAATCCAAATTATCAAACCACGCAGCAAAGGCACCTTTCTCCACACCAAAAGCACAGCCACGCTAGCTATGGCCAAAATCAAAGCGACCGCGACGCTAGGCGATACATTTAAGCCTGGCAACATAAGCCCACGATTTGACAAAAATACACTGTCAGCGAATGACATGGATTGGCGCGGTCCTGGGAAATGTATGAGAACTGAGTAAAGGAAAACGCCTTGCAAAATCAAAGGAATATTACGGAACGTTTGTACAAAAACTGTTGCGGCGGCCTTCACGCCAGGATGGGATGAATCGCGTCCAGTTCCGATGATGAAGCCAAAAATCGTTGCAAAAAAGATGGAAATAAAACCGACGAAAATCGTATTTTGAAATCCTATCACCAAAGTCTTTGAATAGGGATCATTGATGGATCGCTCGACCAGAGAAAAGCTGTAGTCCCAGCCTGTACTGCGATCTAAAAACCCAAAACCGTTCGTAATTCCTAGCGCAGCAAGGTTGACTTGGGCACTGCTCACTGCCCCCCAAATCGCTATGATTGAGATGATAACAAGCAATACTTGTATCGTAATTTTTCGCTGTCTACTCTTCTTTCGAAGCACTTCTGTTGTCGTCATATTAGCCCCCAAATATAAGTGAACCGCCCAATATCGATTGGGCGGTCCATATACTGTTTAGTCAAGGATCGGAGCGTAAAGAACGCCGCCGTGGCTCCAGAGATTGTTCAAGCCACGCTCAAGATTGTACGGGCTTTCAGAACCGAGGTTTCGATCGTAGATTTCACCGAAGTTACCAACTGCTGCGATCATTTCACGCGCCCAAGTATCACGGATGCCAAGACGCTCGCCCATTCCCGGTTCAACACCAAGAAGGCGTGCCACCTTAGGGTTCGGAGGTGTTGCGGCCATTTCTTCGACATTCGCAGAGGTGACGCCTTCTTCTTCGGCAATCAAAAGCGCCGCGATTGTCCAGTTCGCCATATCAACGAAACCTTCATCGCCTTGACGCATTGCTGCTGCGATTGGCTCGCTCGAGAGTTGGTCATTCAGAATGACGTGTGCGTCTGGGTTATCGAGTTCGGTCGCGCGTAGAACCGCCAGACTTGGGCCCCAACCCGCAAAGGCATCACAGCGATTTGCAAGATATGCCGCACGAAGTTCAGCCGCGCTTTCGTAGGACACCATGGTGTGCTCAACGCCAGCGGTCTGAAGGTAGTTTGCGGAAATACGTTCAATCGTTGTACCCGCTTCAACACAAACGGTACCGCCTTCGAGGCCGGACGAGTCCGAGATACCCAGATCACCGTGGACCATGAACTGTGTCCCACCAAAGAAGTAAGGCAAGCTGAACTGAAGACCAAGCTCTGTATCGCGGCCCATTGTCCAACCTGTCGCCTTAATAATGATATCGACATCGCCGGACTGAAGTGCAGGGAAACGTTGGGCCCAGCTAAGCGGCACAATTTGCGCCTTGTCTGGATCACCAAGAATCGCGGTGGTCATTGCACGGCAAAGGTCGATATCAAGACCTTTCCATTCGTTCTTGTCGTTCACTTCGACAAAACCGAAGTAGCTACCGTTGTGGCCAGAGCACAACATAGTCCCGCGATCCATAATCTGCTGAACCGTCGCGCTCTGCGCGAATGATGCAGTTGGAGCCAAGGCTGCGCCCGCAAGACCCACTGCAATTGCAAGTGTCGTATTCTTTTTCATGATTTCACTCCTTGTTGTTTGTGCTGTATGTCAGCACATATGTATTGACATACAGCATGCCGAGGCCAATTCATCGAGTCAACAATTTTAAATGAGTATCAGCTTTCGAATTATCAATTTGCCCAAAACAACCGCATATCGCCTAAAATGAAAGGCACATCATTGTGTGGAAGTTCCTAAATAAGGTGGTGGCCGGAATTTCGGATACAAACTTGACCACCAGCCCCTCAAGATCAGAGAGCCGATCATCTGTCCGGAGGAAGACGCCGTGGTGAAGATATTTTCAACGCATACAATCTCGGACAGTCCGCACTCATCATCGCAACTATCTTCACCGCTGAAGGAACCCCTGCGCCACCATCTTGCAAGTGCACAGGAACCTTTTCTCAGGCTTTCGCAAGCGGCAAACTCTCTCTTAGAGCGGATCGCTCCTGCCATCAGCCACGGAGACAAGCAAGCCCGAATTTGATCAAAATCAGTCACAACACCTTCTAGATGCTATAGTGATGTTTTGAGCTAAATTGATTGAGCCGACGCCAAGACACCCTCCAAGCCGCATCACTGGCTGAGCTGCCAAATTTGATTATTGAGATGGGACAGAAGCTTTGGCAGAGTTTCGCGTTGAATACGCCCGCCAAGACAAATGCGCACGTTTTGGTCATGTATCCCCGCGGTGCGAAACGCGTTTTCAGGGGCAATGCCGATCTCGTGGTTGGACATATGGGACATCAACGTCGCACAGCTCACGTTCTCGGGGAGCCGCAGCCAGATATTAAATGCATGCGGGTGTGACCAAAACTCGGCCTCGGTGATTTCCTGCGCGGCGATTTCCTGACGGATGGCGCTTTCTTTGCGAATATAGCGTCGAATTTGATCCGCCGTGCCATCTAGAACCCAGCGGGTCGCAAGCGCCATACACACCGGCGAAGACATGCCTGATACGGCACGAATACCATTTTCAAGGGCGAAATTGGCCCTCGCATTGGGAGTGACGGTATAGGCAAGACGCAACCCCGCGCCAATGCACTTCGCAAGCCCCCCGATGTACCACGTCAACTCAGGCGCGCTGGTTGCCATCGGAGGCGGCGCATCAGGTAGAACAAACCCATAGGCATCGTCCTCAATCAGCGGAAGACTGTGGCGGTTGATCACCTTGGCAATCTCAAGGCGGCGATGTTGAGGCACAATCATAGTGGTCGGATTGTGCAAGGTCGGATTAAGATAAAGCGCTTTTGGACCATGGCGGTGAATGGCCTCTTCGAGGGCGTCTGGCAAAATGCCATCCTTATCCATCGGCAAACCAATCAGTTCAAGACCCAGCTGCGCCGCGATCTTTTTGAAGCCCGCATAGGTAATATCTTCGCACAAAATGCAATCACCAGGGCGCGCCAAAACAGTGAGGATCGCGAGCATCGTGGCATGTGCCCCAGGGGTGACCGACACGCGATCCAGATTGGGCACCAACCCACGCATAGACAGCCAGATCGACGCCGCTTCTTTGTCGACATCGCCGCCCATCGGTGCTTGATAGCGCAGCAGATGCAAGAGATCTTCGGACACGGCAGAAAGCCCTAAGCGCATGCGTTCGATAAGATCAGGATCCGTGGGTTCGGGCGGCGCATTCATGGTGAGATCATTCGCCATCGCGCGGCGTTCATCGCTGGCACCGTTGATATTGTGCTGGGGCAACACAAAGGTGCCACGCCCAACATGTGATTCAACAAGTCCGCGACTGATCGCTTCGGTATAGCCACGTGAAACGGTTGTGAAATCAACGCCAATCATGTCGGCAAGCCGCCGCTGCGGCGGCAACCGATCACCGGGTAACAACACACGATCCTTCATGTCCTGCGCAATACAATCGGCAATCGCCAAATACCGCGGTTTGCTCGCTTGTTCGATTCTTTTCGACCAATTCTCCATTGCTCTTCGTTCATCCTTGCGCTTAGTGCCAACATTGTATGCATAATATGCAATCAATATTAGGACGAGAAGCAAGCCTGTAAAGCGCCAAAAAAACAAATACAGCCCAAATATTCGCATATTTTATCCGGTATCGCACAGCAGTTAAGCAAAAGCGTACAATCAATACAATTACATTGTATGTATATTTGTACGCACCAATAGAAGCCTACCGCATGACCTGACACACCTAAGGCAAGACAACCGCAAACTACAGGAGAGCGAAATGCCAAAGGTAACAACACCAGCCCATAAAGACGGTGATTTCTTTGTGGACTACGAAGAGAAAGTATTCGAAGACGTACAGGCCGAAGAAGGCCAGAAAGCACTTGTGACCTTCCACTCTGTTGCCTTTGAGGGCTCTATTGGATTGGTGAATATCCTTCAGGCCATCCGCCTACAGCGCAAAGGTTTTGAGACGTCTGTGCTGCTTTATGGCCCAGGTGTGTCTTTGGGTGTTCAACGTGGTTTCCCGACATTGGGCGACGAAGCCTTTCCGGGCGCGCAGAACTATTCGGCCAACCTGAAAAAGTTCATGAAAGAGGGCGGCAAAGTCTATGCCTGCCGTTTTGCCCTGCAAATGCTTATGGGCCACGGCGAGCCATCCTTGCTTCCTGGCATCGTGCCAATCGCACCGCAAGATGTGCTTGATCTCAAGTTGCTACACATCCGCGACGATGCGGTGATCGTGGACACCTGGACTGTCTAACACCGGAAGCTTTGGGGCGGCAACGGCGTCGCCCCAAGGCTCCGACCTTCAAATTTGACTTCATCTGATCATGGCGCGGTTTTCCCCGCCGATCACCCACAAAGGATGGCCTATGTTAGACCACACCGTCAGAGTTGCCGCCGTTCAGATTGCCCCCGATCTGGCAAGCCGTGAAAGCACCATTGAGCGCGTCTTGAAAGCGATCGCAGAGGCCGCTGATAAAGGGGCCGAATTGATCGTGTTCCCTGAAACTTTTGTGCCCTACTACCCCTATTTTTCGTTTGTATTGCCCCCTGTCCAACAGGGCCCCGAACACCTGCGCCTCTATGAAGAGGCCGTGGTTGTCCCCTCGCCCGCGACACAGGCCGTGGCGGCTGCCGCGCGCAAACGCGGTGTCGTCGTTGTCTTGGGCGTCAACGAACGCGACAACGGTTCATTGTTCAACACCCAGCTGATTTTTGACGCAGACGGGACACTCGCCTTAAAGCGCCGCAAAATCACCCCCACCTATCATGAACGGATGATCTGGGGCCAAGGCGACGGTGCCGGCCTTAAGGTCGTGGACACCAAGGTTGGCCGCATTGGGGCCTTGGCCTGTTGGGAACACTACAACCCGCTCGCGCGCTACGCCTTGATGGCACAGCACGAAGAGATCCACGTCGGTCATTTCCCAGGAAGCCTGGTGGGGCCGATTTTCGCCGAACAGATCGAAGTGACAATGCGCCACCATGCCTTGGAGTCGGGCGCCTTTGTCGTGAACGCAACAGGGTGGCTGACACAAGAACAGATCGACAGCATATCGGATGATCCCAAACTTCAAAAGGGGCTTCAGGGCGGATGCATGACCTGCATCATTTCCCCAGAAGGGCGCCACGTTGTTCCCCCGCTGACCGAAGGCGAAGGCATTTTGATCGCCGATCTCGACATGCGGTTAGTCACCAAACGCAAACGCATGATGGACAGCGTGGGCCACTATGCCCGCCCCGAGCTGTTGCACCTTGTGCACGATGCACGAAGCGCCCAGCCCGCGCATCGCATTGAAAATCCCCAAGACCTAATGACCACCCCAGACGTGGAGGCAGAAGATGTCAGAAGCTGAATTGATCAATGAATTGCAGACCCATGGAATGCGGCTGGTTGACCCGACCGCGGGCATGGAAAGCCGTCGTGGCGGGGCGGGTCCAACGGATCACAAGGCCGTCACGATTGGCGACACCACGGTCATGGTCCCTGTCCACACCGCTCCGGCCTTTGACAGCCCCTATTGGGTGCAAGCGCCCGACGAAGACGGGTTCGCGCAAGTCAGCAAACAAGGCCAGCCGTTGGCCAAAATTCGGTTCCCGAACCGCCCCAAATTCTATGACCTGAAAACCGCAGATGGGGTGGAATACAGCAAAATCGCGACGCTGCACTCAAAGGACGTTCTGGCCACGACGGTTTTGCAAACCTGCATTCGGTATGAAAGCCGCAAGAAAACCTGCCAGTTCTGCTCTATCGGCCAGTCCCTCGCCGCGGGTCGCACGATTGCCCATAAAACGCCCCAACAGCTCGCCGAAGTTGCCAAGGCCGCTGTGGAATTGGATGGCGTGAAACACATGGTTATGACCACAGGCACCCCCGCCGGAAAAGATCGCGGCGCATCGGTGATGGTCGACAGCGCCCTTGCGATCAAGGCCGCGGTTGATTTGCCAATCCAAGGCCAATGCGAACCACCCGAAGACAACATCTGGCACGAGCGCATGTTTGAAGCGGGCATCGATGCGCTTGGCATGCACCTTGAAGCCGTGACCCCAGAAGTGCGCGCACGCGTGATGCCCGGCAAGGCGCAAGTCAGCTTAGAGAAGTACTTTGACAGCTTCAAATCCGCGGTCCAAGTGTTCGGTCGCGGCCAAGTCTCGACCTATATTTTGGCCGGCCTCGGGGATACGCCCGAAGCGATCCTTGAGACCTCGCAAGAGCTTTGCAATATCGGGGTTTACCCCTTTGTGGTGCCATTCGTTCCTGTTTCGGGCACCCCAATGGAAAGCCACCCCGCGCCCGATGCAGATTTCATGGCACGTATCCTTAAGCCTTTGTCGGGCATGATTTTACGGGCAGGCATGAGCGCGGAAAGCGTAAAAGCAGGCTGTGCCAAATGTGGCGCGTGCTCGGCCCTTTCTGTCTACGAAAAATTGAGGGCGTCATGAGTTTTCAGAACCCCCGCATTTTTCTCTCACCCGATTTTATTATCCGCGCGGCGGCCAAACCTTGGGAACTTAACGGCGTTGAGGCCCTGCGCCGTCAAGTCTTTGTCGATGAACAAGGCATTTTCAAAGACCATGACCGCGACGCGATTGACGCGATTGCCATGCCGCTCGCGGCCATAAGCACGCTTGCGTCTGAGGCGGATCAAGTGGTCGGCACCGTGCGCATTCACGAAGAGGCACCGCGGTTGTGGCGCGGTTCGCGTTTGGCGGTGACTGAAAGCCATCGACGCATGGGGCGCCTTGGCGCCGAACTCATTCGGTTGGCGGTTTGCACCGCACATGGGCGTGGCTGCGACAGGTTTCTTGCGCAGGTTCAGATGCAAAACGTGCGCCTCTTTAAACGCCTCCACTGGACCCCCTTGCAAGAGGTGAACGTCCACGGCGTCCCCCACATGGAGATGGAGGCCGACCTTAACGCCTACCCTGCGATCACGGACCCATTCGTCGGCTGGAAATCCCTTTCCCCGCACCGAAAGCGCAGCGCATGAGAACTCAGCAGTCCCTTCGCCAGATCGCGCGTACGCTGCGTGACCATCCGTCCATCCGCAGCAAGCTCGACATCGCCCAAAGCACCGCAACACTTGGTTTGACCTCTGACAGCGCGGGCCAACCAGGCGATGATTGCGCCGTTTTGCCGACCCAAGACGGTTACGATTTATTCGCCTGCGAAGGGTTCATCAACGCTTTCGTACAGGCCGATCCGTGGTTTGCAGGGTGGTGCGGCGTGATGGTGAACATTTCGGATATTCTATCTATGGGCGGTCACCCAAAGGCGGTCACCAACGCGATTTGGGCCCCAAGCGCCGATAAAGCGCAGCCTGTCCTTGCGGGAATGAAAGCCGCATCTCTGGCATATGGCGTGCCAATTGTGGGCGGACACACCAATCTCCATACGGATGAATTACAGCTTTCGGTGTCCATTCTTGGGCATGCGACAAATGTCATTTCAAGCTTTACCGCCCAGCCCGGTGACGTTCTGATCTGCGCGGTAGATTTACGAGGCAGCTACCGAGAGCCCTTCGACAACTGGAACGCAGCCCTGACCGCAGCTCCTCAAACGCTTCGGACTACTATGGATATTTTGCCTAAACTGGCAAACAGTAACCTTGTACATTCAGGCAAAGACATAAGCCAAGGCGGCATCGTTGGCACTGCACTGATGCTGGCTGAAGCCTCCGGTGTTGGCATCGACATTCAAGTCGATGCAGTGCCGCGCCCAGCGGAGGTTGCACTAGATCGCTGGCTTCGCAGCTTCCCAAGTTTCGGCTTTTTGCTCAGCGCAAGACCAGAGAATGTCGAGGCTATTTGCCAAGCATTTGTCGCCCGAGGGGTTTCCGCCGCAGCCTGCGGAGACATCAACGATGGCAGCGCTGTGCAGCTCTCAGGACGCGAAGAAACCGCCGTATTCTGGGATCATGAACGCACCCCTTATTTGAATTTAACAGCAAGAGGACCCCACCATGCCTGAAGCACGTTTTACCATTCAATGGCCTGATGGTCAGACCGAAGACTGCTACTCACCATCGACCGTTATTCGAGATTTCCTAGCTGCGGGGACCACATATACACTGAGTGACTTTCTATCTCAGAGCCGCTTGGCATTAGAAGAAGCCAGCACACGCGTAGAGGCCAAGTTTGGGTATCGCTGCACGAGTGCGGACGCACAATTGGAAAAAATCGAAAACGCCGCGCGCGCTTTTTCTGCAGCCGACAACGTTACATGCCTGTCGATCACCTAAGGAATACATCCATGAACCATCGCGAATATAAATCTATCGTCGTTGTCGGCGGTGGTCAGGCCGGCCTGTCGGTAAGTTACTATCTAACACAGGAAAACATCGACCATGTTATCTTGGAACGTCGGAAGAAATTCCATTCGTGGCGGGTCAATCGGTGGGATACTTTTTGTCTGGTCACGCCCAATTGGCAATGCCGTTTACCTGATTTCCCTTATGCAGGAAATGACCCTGGTGGGTTTATGGTAAAGGACGAGATTGCGAATTATCTGGATGCCTTTGCACAGACGTTCAATCCGCCAATTGTTGAAGATTGCGAAGTGACACGGATCACAAAACGGCCCGAAGGCGGATACCTTGTTGACACGTCCATGGGTAACTATTCGACCGACCAAGTCGTGATTGCCACCGGTGGTTATGACAACCCGATTGTCCCGCCCTATGCGGCCGACCTCGATCCCTCGATCATGCAAATGCATTCGGTAGACTACCGCCGCCCAAGCCAAATGCCCGAGGGCGCAACCCTTGTGGTTGGCACGGGGCAATCGGGGGTTCAGCTGATGGAGGATTTGCACCTCGCTGGCCGCGACGTTCATCTCGCTGTGGGCCCTGCACCACGCTCGCCTCGGATGTACCGAGGACGAGACGCGACCGATTGGATGTATGATTTGGGCCACTACGACATCACAATCGATAAACACCCAAACCCTGAACACGCGGTATCGAAGACCAATCACTATATGACTGGACGTGACGGCGGACACGAAATTGATCTGCGCAAATTTGCCCGCGATGGAGTGTCTTTGTATGGCTCGGTCAGCGGCATGGACGACAAAAGTATTCAATTTCTGCCAGACTTGGAAAAGAACCTGGATGACGCGGATGAAAGCTATCTTGGCATTTGTACGGCCATTGACGGCTACATTGAGAGGAACAATATCGATGCCCCTGTAGAGCCGGAATTTGAAAAGGTTTGGCGTCCAGAACAAGAGATCACTCACATTGATTGCGAGGCCCTCGGCATCACTTCAATCCTTTGGGCGATCGGGTTTCGCCCGAACTATGGGTGGATCGACGTCGATGTCTTCGACGATCTGGGGCGTCCTGTTTACAGGCGCGGCGTGTGTGAAGAAGACGGGTTCTATTTCATCGGTCTAGGATGGTTGAACACATGGGGATCCGGCCGATTTTTGGGGATTAATGAAGACTCCAGATACTTGGTTGACGTGATTTCAGCACGACAAAAAAGCAAGATGCGCGAAGCATCATGATTGCACAGCCCACAAGCGCGCAAAAACACATCAGCCACCGTGCAACCCATACTCTAGGCATGGCGCAGCTAGGGTTGCGTGGACTGGCGGAAGAATGGTGGCTGCGCCATCTTGGCGATGTGCATTGGCAATTGATTGCCGCTTCCCTCGGTCAAACCACAACTGTGTTCAAAGATGCCTCTGGGCGGCAAGTCTATGCGGCCTTTTGTGCGACCGAGTTTGCCCAACTCAATCCTGATCACATCGGTTTGGGAGATGTCTTAGAAGTGAATTCCATACTGTGGGCGGCCGGCAGAAGCCGCCTTCAATCCAACCATGTCCTTATGGTCGGCAATGTCATTGTTGCGCGCTTTCGGTTGATTTCCACATTTGTGTGCCACGAGAAAGATGGCCTTAATTCGAGCATCTGTCGCACAATGCCCTACTTGGTTCCGGTGCTTGATCCTGCGCCGGATGCATTTGCCGCGCAAACAAGCCAAACGGCCCGTGCCTGCCGCGCCCAAGACAAAACATGGGAGAAGAACGTCCTGATACACCCCTGTGTGGGGACTGATTTCAACGCTGTGGGGCTGCTCTATTTCCCAAGCTTTACGCGTTTTTTCGATCAAGTTGAACGCTGCCTCGAAAACTCCAAAGAATGGGCCCCCGTGCGGTGCCGGCGTGTGCACTATTTTGGCAACATTGAACGTGGTGAAGATGTGATCGGGGCGCGGACATCGTCTGGCAAACCCGTTGGTTTGGAACTGTGGCACTCAGCAGGCCACGCAAAACCCACGAAAAAACTGGCCCATAGTGCGCTTCAGCGGTTTCCAATCCGATCAAAGCCAGCCTAGGCCCCCAGTCCCCTATACGAAATGTGTATACCTAGAGATTTAGCGACACCTTCCAACAAACACGGGTTTTCTTCGCCGCGTGCGGCGATCCGCCCCCCCCTTCTAGCATCGAAAGTGTCGCTACCGCCTCTAGGGAGGCTCGATAACCTCTAAGATTGTCCCGTAATTGCCAATATCGTTCAGCCACGTCATGATCATCGCGCGGAATTGGCTGCTAAGTCAGCACCTCGGCAGGAAGGCTATGATGACTGGCAGAAAACGATGTACGAAGGCAAGCTGTTTGCTGTCTCGATACCGACCAATCAGTCCCAACAATTTTTGGCTACCTGTCGCAGTGTTCTGACCTATATTAACGCGCAAATGGCATCAAAGCCACCGGTTACCTGGCATTGGACGGGAAACGGTGGCGAATACTTGCTTTGCGGATGCCGACATCCGCAGCAAAATCGGCATAGCCAAAATCATCGAAACCCATTGTTCGTGCGGCATGCTCGGCGGAATTTGTCAAAGCGATTTTGTGTCAACAGTCGGAATTTTGACCACCCATCTTAATGTCCAACGTTCGCAATGCGTTTTCGGCCGATTCCAAAGCCCCTTCGATATATCCGCCAAATTGGGGAGCCATTTCGGTGCCACAAAACAGCAGCTGGTCATCCCAAAGCCCGACAAGCGAGCGCGGCATTCCATAAGACGGATGGGCATGTAAAGGGGCCAAATCCGCCTCGGTTGCCGTAAACGGGTCAAAGGCCCAGTCTTTTACAAACAGATGTCTCGGCTTTGCCCCGAATGGCCCAAACAGTCGCCCGAGTTGTACCTGAATGTTCTGGCGCAACATCTGTACGTCTGTGCGTACTTTTGGCGGCACTCCAATAAACCCGAACAATGCGTATGGCCCGCCATGTTCGGGTGAGGCATCATGTATTTCAACCATGGGGCCAAACCGGCTTTGTGCATCTCCAGATAAGCCGGCGTTGCGCCAAAATGGTGTATCATAAATGGCAACCGCCTTCGCTTGACCGGCCATCCATGTGGGGGTTTTTTCCAATGCCCTCGTGGCGACACTGGGCAAGCCGGGCAAGAATTTAATATTGGTCGCCACACGTGGCGGCAAACACAAAACCACACGGTCGAACACCGCAAATTCACCCGTGCGAAAGGTGGCCACGATGCCGGCTTCTGTCTTTTTTAGTTCGGTCACTTCGGTGCCCATGCGGATACGATCCTGTGGTAGGCCATCCGCCAGAGCGTCGATCGACGCACCCAGACCGCCTGCAAGCCTCCAAGAGCCTTGCATAGAGGAAAACCCACGGCCGCGCTGTACGTGCCCCCGTTCATTTTCATACATCAAATCGCCGTCTGCGAATTGGTCGAATTTCGCAAGTTTCAAGCGTTCAATCAGGCACGCGATACGTGGCTGCCCGGGCCAAAACCAAGCCGGTCCAAGGTCAAACGCTCCACCCGCATAGGTATCGGTTTTTATACGACCGCCAAGGCGCGCGCGCGCTTCGACCAAAACGAAATCTCTACCCTTTGCGTGCAGGGCATCCGCGAGGGCAAGGCCGGACAGGCCACCACCGACAATCAGCGTCGTCATAGGTAATACCCCTTCGGGTATCGCGCGCGCGAAGAGGCGGGTTTTGCACTCATTCCTGGCATCGGGATCACACGGCCGGTGGTTTTGCGTGGATCAAATGCCCAGTTTTAATCCAGAGTTTCGCACCATCTTGGCCTGCGACCACGGTCAGGTTTTCGCCATCAGGCAAACGCAACCAAGCGCCTTTGCCAAGTTCGGCACCGTTTTCCGTGACTGAACCGCTGATCACCAACATCTCGATCCCACCAGCATCGCCATTGGTCATGGATGCCCCAGCATCGAGATGATGATAGGTGACCACTTCGCGATCGTCGCGATGAAGCTGCGCCGTTGCCACACCATCTATTGGCGCACCAAGTTCTTCTGCCATGTTCTTGCGAAACTGGCTGCGGTCGTCCATGTCAAACTGCCACAGCTTCACAAAGACCGTGCATCCAAGGTCTGAACTTGGGGCGTGAGATGTGGTTGGCGGATTGCGCACATAAGTGCCTGCGGGAAAATCACCATATTGATCTTGGAAGACGCCATCCAGCACTATGTATTCTTCGCCACCGGTATGGGTATGTTCCGAAAACTTGCTGTCGGCGGCAAAGCGCACGATGGTTGTCGCGCGCGCAACCTCGCCCCCGATACGGTCAAGCATGCGGCGCTCCACTCCTGGCACAGGAGACGAAACCCAATCGATTTGCTCCGACTGGACAAGTGTTCGTACTGCAAAGTCAGCGTTCAGCTCCATTATCTCAAGTCCTTTTTATCTTGTCCGGCTAGATCAACCGCTCAGCCTTACCTACCAATAGGTAGGGTGCGCAGTCAATAGGGAAAATACGGTGCCAACCGCAACGGGTGACACCGTGTTATCGTGTCGCCTGTTGCGGACTTAAGATACACCTAGGGGACGTGGGGCTTCCTTACGGACCGACGCAAGGCAAACGAATGCCCACAATCAAAAAACAAAGGATTCGCGGTGTATTCGCGTCTGTGCAATCCCAAGGTCCGTAAGGCTTGTTTCACTCCAGTTCATCAAAGCATCGGGTCCGCACAAGAAGATCTCGCGGGCCATGAGGTCTGACACCGATTGGATGTCACCGAACTCCATACGACGCTGCTTGACGGGCACGGCTGGTGTGTTCTTCTGGGTCAATTGTGGGACTGACGACGCGTTCTGCCTGCTTTGAAATGCATGGATACGAAGTGTCACATTCGGGGCAAGTTCGCTTTGTTGTGCGGCAAATTCCGCCAAGACATTTACGTCATCATCACGTCCCGCAAACATAAGAACGATATCGGTTTTCACCTTGCTTGGGTGCGCCTTTGCCATCTTAAGGATACCGTCCCACATCGCCATGAAGGGCGTGATACCAGCACCGCCAGCGATCCAAAGCATCTGCGCAGGAAGATGTGGTTTCGCGGACTCATCAGAGTGCGAAAAACATGAGAACCCCGCCCCCGTGCCTTTGAACGTAACCGGCAGGTTTTGCGCGATCAATGTATCGGCATTGTCATGCAACAGATTGGAGATCAAGCCACTCTTTTTGCGTTTGACCGTCACGCTCACTTGATCCGAGGCGCGGAACAGACTGTACTGTGCATCAAAATCACTCGCACTCGAAAGCGTCCAAGTGCGTACATAGTCTTCGTTCACCAGTTGCGGATTGGCCTCGTACATATGGTTGTACCCAAGATCCAGAATGCGTGAGAAATCGAAAATCCCAAACCCTCCGGGCAATGGCAGATCCGTCGGCGACGAGAGTTGAAAGTTGAAGGTCGTGATACTGTCAGATAGCGTTTTGGTTGAGATAAGCGTGGCCGTTGTGCCAACGTCAACCGCGGTCTGCCCCATCTGATCCAATTCATGCCGCAGGTATTTTACCGGCGGATTATACGGCGAGAGCTGTTCCTCGGAGGTTAGCCTCAGATTGAGACCATGTTTTACAAAGACCGCACCAGTCACCTTGATACGCGTCAATAGCTCAACCCGCGGCATGAGCGCCTCGACGTCTTGGCCGGTTAAGTTCTTGGCCTCACCCGTGATATACAGAACATCGCCCGTTGTGAAATCTGGGAACATAAGACCAACTTGGGGGTCGGTCTCAATATTGCCCAGGGACTGGTAAAATCGATTTCCGGAATGGTCAGGCAACACCAGATAGGTCGTGATTTGATCGCCATCATTTTCTTCGTAGACGCGCGTGAAACCGGGAGCACCGCCGCGATGGTTCACCCCCATGTCAGTCTGCGCGCCCAAAGTCGTGTCTCCAGCCACGTGTTTCGTCGCCAGAAACACCGTACTTGCGCGGCCGACAACGGCTTTGGCGTCGGCGGGCAGGATGGACGTGGCAGTGTCAAAACTATCGTGAACCAATTCACCCGCGCGTTTCATATACTCTAGCGCGCGCACGGTTATGTATTTCGGGCAATTTCCAAGGTGCTGGTCGGACCGGAGCCGGAGCTCCACCTTCCCTTTTTCATCAACGTTGGCCGCTTCGATCGTACCGGCTATTTTATTGCGCCGCCGGTTGTTGAAATCGACCCCGACACCTGCAAAAAACCGTTTTTCACCCGCCGACGCGGGCCTGTGTCCAAGCGCGCGCGCGAAGGGATCATTTGGCGTTGTCTCGGCAATGATGTCTGTAACATTCCCACCGCGTACGTTGATGCCGACGTTTGGGTCAGTGCTTGACGCGGTCACCAAAAGGCTGACCCAAGGGCGCCCGTCCCGATCAAGCGTGGCCAGAGGCAGGTAAGGTAAATCCGCAAAGAAATCCGCGTGCTGCACTGGCATATCACGGCGGATATAGCCCGGAATGGCGTCAATAAGCTCTTTTGGTGTATTGCGTCGTTCTTGCAATACCAGCTCACCTCGGTGTGATTTATGTGACTGCGACATTGCTTGATCCTTCTACTCTTGTGACAAGGTTGCCTCGCAAGAGCTGCTCCGACATTGCGCCTGATTGAACTAGAGACCGAGATCGCTCAGACTTGGGTGATCATCAGGCCGGCGTCCGAGCGCCCAACGAAACTTTCTGTCGGTCTCTTGGATCGGGTGTTCGTTGATGCTCGCAAAGCGGCGCTCCATGTACCCGTTTTCGTCAAACTCCCAGTTTTCGTTGCCATAGGCGCGAAACCAATTGCCGCTGTCATCGTGGTATTCATAGGCATATCGCACCGCGATACGATTGCTGTCATAGGCCCAAAGTTCCTTGATCAGGCGATAGTCGAGTTCTTTTGCCCATTTTCTGGTCAGGAACTCTTCGATCTGGACACGACCTTGCGGAAACTCGGCGCGATTGCGCCATTTGCTATCGGGGGTATAGGCACCTGCAACCTTGGCTGGATTGCGACCATTCCAGCCATCTTCGGCAAGGCGAACTTTTTCAATGGCGGTTTCCCGTGTGAACGGGGGCACGGGATGACGTGGATTTTCAAATTTCATTTCAATACCCTATCTTTCTGCTACGAGGCCGACGGCGGTTGCTGGCATTGGCTCAAATCCTGGCAAAGCCTCAAAACGCGCAAGCCAAGCTTGTACATTCGGATAAAGCGCAAGCGATACGTTCCCCTCGGGCGCATGGGCTGTATAGGAGTAGGTCGCAACATCCGCGATGCTGGGTTTGTCACCGACAAGCCAGTCGCGTCCTTCCAAACCTTGTTCCAATTTCTGAAGCGCCTTGTTTGCAGTGGCTTTTGCAAAATCCGCATCCAGCGGCGCTCCAAACACCGTAATCAGCCGCGCAGCGCAGGTTCCAAAGGCAACCTCACCCGCTGCGAGCGTCAACCACCGCTGAATGTTTGCCATGCTCGCTGCATCGTCTGGCATCCATCCAGGGGCGTATTTTCGCGCCAGATACACCAAAATGGCGTTTGAATCTGAAACAACTGTGTCCCCATCTTCCAACACAGGCACCTGTCCGTTTGGGTTCATCGCCAGAAAATCGGCAGACTTATGAGCGCCAGCGGCAAGGTCAACAAATACCGCCTCATGGGCGATCCCCGCCAGCTTGGCAAAGACCAAAGCGCGATGCGCATGACCGGATTTTGGAAAATGATGAATACGAACGGCGCTAGACATGTGACGGCTCCTGCTTGGGTAAAATATCTTGGGATACGGATACCACTTGCAGTCACTCGTTATAATTGACAGAATTAGGCGAACTTTAAGCCCAGAGAGGGCGCAATCATCATGGACAAAATTGATCGCATGCGGGCCTTTGCTTTGGTTGCAAAGAACGCATCATTCACAGTAGCCGCCCACCGCATGGGCAGATCAGCCCGGCTGGTCAGTAAATATGTTGCCGATCTGGAAGAGTCCCTTGACGTTCAACTGTTGAACCGCACGACGCGCAATGTGTCCATGACCGACGCAGGCGTCACCTATCTTGCAATGTGCGAGCCGCTTTTGGATGGGTTTGACGAGCTGGAAGAAGCCGTAACAAACCAACAAACTGCGTTGCGCGGGGCCATTCATATCACGGCCCCAACAGGGTTCGGTTCAATGCGACTTGCGCCTTCATTGGCCAAGTTCGCGGCCCAGCATCCAGAGATCGAGGTTGACCTAAGGCTTTCTGATAGTCGGGTGTCTTTGGTCGAAGAAGGTCTCGATCTTGCAATTCGGGTAGGAGCACTGCGCGACAGCGCTCTCAAAGTTCGTCGCCTTGGCCCTATGCCTCTGGTTGTCTGCGCATCTCCCGCCTACCTCATGCGGGTGGGACACCCCGCCCACCCTGACGCGCTCACTGAGCATGAGTGCATTTTGGACGGTAACATGACAGAGCCGACGGTTTGGCGTTTTCACATCAATGGTAAAGACAAGGCAGTCCATGTGAGAGGACGGCTTCGTGCAAATGCACCTGCTGCCACTGCGCGGTTGGCCGCAGCGGGGGTTGGGATCGCGCGCTGCCCTGCCTATACGGTTTCTGATGCCTTGAAGTCCGGAGAGTTGGTCGAAGTTTTCGCCGAGCACCGCATAGCACCCTATGCTGTCGCAGCTTTGTTCCCCCAAAACCGTCGGCTCACAACACGCGTTCGGGCGCTTATTGATCATCTCGCAAGCGACGTGTCGCTTTGTGGTGACGAAACACTATAATCATCGTCCCCCGCCTTGGGGATCAATGTTTGCGCAAAGTCGTTCACATCGAAAAGGGGCCGTTTCCAGCCCCTTCCCCGTTCTTGCACGGTAAGTGCCTATTAATCAGTTGCGGCCAGCCATTACACCGCCATCCACATCGTTGACCACACCAGTCGTCCAACCCGCAGCGTCAGACAGCAAGAAGCAGATGTTTTGCGCGATGTCTTCTGGGCGGCCAACGCGACCAATCGGGTGGAATGCGCCAAAACCGTCAACCAGAGTTTTCTCGACGTCATCCGCAGGGATGAATGAGGCAAAGATCGGTGTAACGACAACAGCAGGCGACACTGCGTTCACGCGAATATTGTGATCCGCCAATTCCATTGCGAGATGCTGGGTCATCGCGTGGAGACCGGCCTTGGCCATGGAGTACGCAGAGGATGGCGTGGCTTTGATCGCTTGCTTGGCCCACATGGAACCGACGTTTACGATGGATCCACCGCCATGCGCCTTCATGTTGCGCGCCACGGCCTGTGTAACAAAGAACAAGCCGCGGTTTACGTTGTGGTAGGTGTCAAAATCAGCGACTTCATGATCGAGGAACGCTTTTGGAAGGAATGAACCAGCTGCGTTCACCAGTTCTGCGATGTGGCGATCTTCGGCGTCGATCTTCGCGATCAGTGCTTCTACGCCAGCTGTATCCGCAACGTCGCCTTGAAGTGTTTCAACCTGACCTGAGATCTGGGCGCGCGCCGCATCCAGTTTGGCAGTGTCACGCCCTACCAGTACAACGGTTTTCCCTTGGGACGCGAGCTGCTGCGCCGTTGCAAGGCCCATACCAGAAGAGCCACCAATGATGATGCTGATTGAATTTGTCATGTTCGTCTCCGTTTGTTTATCTACTACTAGGTAGCTTCTAGGCTTGCCGCTCGAGGATTGCAAATGCTATCTACTACTAGATAGATCACAGGTTCGTGATCAAATGCTCTCGACGTACTTACCTCGAAAGATCCGCAGAATCAGAATTGAGAAGAAAGAGCTACGCTTTTGACAGTTGGATCAACGCGTCCAGCGACGCTTCGAGGTCTTGTGGTTTCTCTATACCTCGGGCGACCAACATTGCCCCCTCAAGGCTTGAGACAAACAATTTGGCAAACATGCCAGCGTCCAAATCGTTGCGGATTTCACCTGTTGCTTGGCCATTGCGCAGAACATTCGTGACCCAGTCGTACTGATCTGCGAAGAACAACGCGACTTCTGAGCGCACGCGTTCAGGAAGAGATGACACATCCGCCGCCAACACGCCACACAGGCATAAACCACGCTGATTTTGCAGGGTGCTCACGAAGAGCCCGCCATATTCACGCATGAGGTCGGATGCAGATGTGGCTTCTATCTGGGCTGTCAGTTCGCGAAAATTCTGACGATACTCTTTTGCCACTGCCTCGGCCAAGTCGGGCTTTGTTGCAAAATGGTAGTGAATGCTCGCGCTTTTGATCCCTACAATTTCCGCGATGTCACGAAAACTGAAGCCATTGTACCCGCTTTCCATCATAAGATCGCGCGCAGTATTTAAGATGGCGGTTGCCTTACTATTGGGTTGTCGCTCGGTCATAAGTCTTACCTACTATCAACTGGTAGATAGTATTTGGCAGCAGAACGACATTTTGTCAAACCGCACGGAACGTTCCAACGACAGAGAAACCCGATATGCCTCTTGATTTCGTGCGCTGTCATCCAAGCAAAAGGTTCGGTAGCCATGTGACAAGACTTGGCACGAGTGCAAGAAGAATAACAAAGCTTAGCATAATCAAGAAGAACGGCAGAGCAGCACGCACGATTTGATTTAGCGGCTTGCGCGCCAGGCCTTGCAAGACAAACAAGTTCATCCCAACCGGTGGTGAAATCTGCGCCAGCTCAACCATCAAGATCAAGAAAACGCCGAACCAAACTTGGTCGTAACCCGCATTGAGCACCAAGGGCAGTGCGATTGGAATGGTGATGACAATGATCGACATGCCTTCAAGAAAACTCCCGAGAACGACATAGATCACAATCAGCAACAGAATGAGCATCAACGGTGCGAGATCCAGACTTTCGATATAGCGTTCAATCGCTTGCGGCATTCCAAGGAAGCCCATTGCTACCGAAAGGAAGGACGCAGCAGCGATAATTAAGCCCAACATAGATACGGTCCGCGAGGTTCCTATCGCCGCGGCGGAAAGCGCCGTAATGGAGAGCGACCCTTCAATTGCCATGATCCCAACGGTTGCGACGACGGCAACGGCAGCCGCCTCTGTTGGGCTCGCGATGCCTGAATACATGGATCCGAGAATAGCCGTCATTAACGCCATGAACGGCAAGAGTTTCGGAAGGCGCGTAAAACGGGTACGCCAAATATTTTCATCAGTCGCTTCGGCCGTCCCAAACTTTTCAGGCTTCAAGACTGCCATGATCATGACAAAGCCCATGAAACACAGAGCAAGCAACAAGCCCGGCACTAAGCCTGCCGCGAACAGTTTAAGGACCGATGTTTGGGACAGAACACCGTAGATAATCATTACGATGCTCGGAGGAATGAGGAAGCCAAGCGTCCCTGCGCCCGCAAGGGTACCATAGGTCAACTGTTCATCGTATCCACGATCGCGAAGCTCATTGATCGTGATTCGCCCAACCGAGCTCGTGGTCGCAGCAGACGAACCAGAGATCAGCGCGAACAATGTACACCCGACAATATTGATATGTAGCAGGCCGCCAGGCAGATAACGCAACCATGGTTCGAGCGCCTCAAAGAGCCCGTCAATGAAGCGAGACCGATAGAGTAGCTCTGCCATCATGATAAACAATGGCAGAGCCAACAATTCCGGCGAACTGAGGCCGTTCCACATCGCCTGAGCCAACAGTTTCTCAACCGGCATCGAGCGGAAAATCTCAAGACTAACGACGCCAATGCCGACCAACCCCAAGCCCACCCAAGCGCCAGACCCCAGAATGAGTACAAGTAAGATAAGAGGTAGAATTACAGATGCTGGCATAGCGAAAAGAGTCCAATAGGGGGTGGATAAATTTAAGTGGAGGGATCAAGTTCTTCGGGCTGATTGCGTAACAAACACACAGCGCGCATCAGAATTTGCAGCGACAACAAACACGCGCCGAATGCGATTATGGCCGACGGGTAGACCAGTGGGGTATCCGTGATCGACCCGCTGGTGCGTCCAGACTTGAAGTAGGACCAGCAGAGCTGAACCAGCGCGGAACTCACGTAGAGTGACATCACAAATCCTAAACCTAGCCCCAGCCATTCTGCACCACGTGGCAACACCGATTTGAGCAAAGTCACGCGAATATGCCCGCCAGTACGCAACGTCCACGCAAGCCCTAAGAATACCGCAGACATGTGAACAAAAACGCCAAGTTCCCACAGGAAATGCAGGCTGATACCAAAGAGATTGCGTAGAACAATTTCAAGGACAATGAAGACAGCAACCGCGCCAAGCGCGACCCCCGAAAGCAAAGATAAGCACCGAGTGAACCGATCCATTGCGTTAATCATTATCTATCACCTTTGTTGAATGACGATCCCAACCTATATGGTCAGGATCGCAAATACGTTTTATTGAGCTGCGGCGTAGCCATCTAGGATTGCTTTGGCTTTATCACCAAGGCTTTCCAGTGCCGCTTCACGCATTGGTGTTGCGCGCTCGACGAGAGCATTGTGAAGATCGTCTGAGACCTCACCCAACGTCATGCCGTTTTCCGCCAGAATGGCTTTCTTCGCAGCATC